>NZ_VUMH01000004.1 GCF_009696265.1 Desulfovibrio porci | reverse complement strand
GAAAAGAACAGCGAACTTGCCGGTCTGGACGCATCGCTACAACTTTGTGCGTCCGCATACGGCTCTTGGCAGAAAACCTCCAGCCTCAAGGCTGAGCGGAGGGTGAACAACGTGTTGACACTCTACATCTAGAGCGTTTTAATTTTGAAACGCTTTAACGAGGCTGCACAGCAGCCTCGCGCCACGAAGCCGTAAGCGCAAGTTAGCGCTATCCGTTATGCGGCTGTGCCGCATAACGGATAGCGACAGCATAGCTTTTGCGCTGTTACGCGGCGGAGTGGGCGTGTCTTTACACTTTGAAATGTACAACATTTCAAAGTTAATCTGCTCTAGGAGACGTGTTGTGGATTTTACCTACGATGCCGCCATGTTCAGGGACACCTTCGAGCATGAATTCACCTGGCTGAACGGTTTCCTGCGCAATGTGGGCCGCTTCGCGCAATCTCCGGCCCTGCATTCCCCGGCCGACGGGCGGCGCTGGACCTACCGGGAACTCAACGCGGACGCCAACCGCCTGGCCCACGCGCTGACGGCCGACGGCATCGCCAGGAACAGCGTGATCATGTATATGCTGCTGAACAGCCCGGAATTCGCGTTCTGTTACCTGGCCGGACACAAGACCGGGGCTATCGGCTGCCCGGTCAACTACCGGCTGGCGCCGGGCGAACTGGCGCTGATCATCGACGACAGCGAACCTGAAGTCTTCTTTTATGACTCTGACTTCGCGGAAACCGCGCGCCAGGCCCTGGATTTCGCCCGACACAAGCCCCGCCGCGTGGTCGTGGTGGGGAAGGGCGCTTCGGCCCGGTCCGGGGACACGCCCTACGCCGACTATGTGGACGGCATGCCGGAAAGCGATCCCGTCCGGCCGGACCGACCGCACATCTATGACGAAACGGTCCGCCTCTATACTTCGGGCACCACCAACCGGGCCAAGGCCGTGCCCATTAACAGCATCAATGAAGTGCTTTCGGCCCATGACGTGATGATGCATTTCCCGCTCAACGCCACGGACCGGACCATGAACATGACGCCCTGGTTCCACCGTGGCGGTCTGCATTCCGGCGGCCTGACGCCCACGCTTTACGCCGGGGGCGAGGTGGTCATTTTGCGGGAGTTCAATCCCCGCCGCTGCCTGGCTTTCGCCCAGGAGCAGCGGGTCACCTTTCTTATCGGCGTGCCCTCGATTATCGCGTTGCTGGCGCGGGCTCAGGAACGCGCTCCCGCGGACCTCAGCTCTCTGCGCGGCATCGTGACCATGGGCAGTCCCTTTGAGAAAAGCGCCTGCGAAAAATACCGGGAGCTGTTCACGCCCAATATTTTCAACGGGTACGGCACCACGGAAACCTTCTGGAACACCTTTCTGCGCCCCTACAATCTGCCGGAAATGGCGGGCAGCGCCGGGCAGGCCTGCACGGACGACGACGTGCGCGTGGTCAAGATCAGGGAGGACGGACACGCCGAACCCACGGAACTGGCGGCCAAGGACAATGCCGAAGTGGGCGAGATCATCATCAAATCCCCGGCCAAATCCGCCTGCTGCTATGTGAATAATCCGGAAATGACCGCGCGCAAGTTTTACAAGGGTTATCATTACACCGGCGATCTGGGCACCTGGGACGAAAACGAATGCGTCACCGTGGTGAGCCGCAAGGACGACATGATCATCTGCGCGGGCGAAAACATTTATCCCACCCAGATCGAAGCCGTGCTCAATGAATATCCCAAGGTGGCGGAAAGCGCGGTGGTGGGCATGCCGGACCGTCTGCACGGCCAGTGCGTGGCCGCCTATGTGGTGCCGTCGGACGACAGCCTGAGCGTGGAGGAGCTGAAAGCCTACTGCGTGGGCCATCCCATGCTGCCTTCGTACAAGCGGCCCAGATTCTATACTCTTGTCAAGGAACTGCCGCACACGGCCACGGGCAAGTTGCTGCACTACAAATTGCGGGAGCGGGCTGCGCGTGACGCGCATGACTGAGCCGCGGGCGCTATTGAAAAATGTCCGGCAGGCCGTTTTTGCTCTCAAGTTTCCGCGCGGCGGACCGATAGACATTCTTAGAGCGCAGCACGCTCTGCTCGTCGCGGCCCTTTTCCGTCAACTGGGCCATCCCTTGCGGAATTATGCCTGATTCCGACCGCCTGTGGGGATATAGCGGCGACGCGCGCCGGTTCGTGTCGTAACCGGCGTCCGGTTCACTTCCCGTTGCGGTCGTCCCGGATTCCGGCGCCATCCGGCGTCCGGGGCGGCCAGGGGAGTGGGGCGCATGAATCATCAGCAGCGGTTCAGCCTTTACGGGCTGGGTCGCTGTTTTGTTGTTGCGCGGTTCGTCGAAATGGCGATTGCGGCGGTGCGGGCGTCTTGCCTTCCCGTTCCGCCGGTGGCATACTTGCAGAATGAACAGTTTTGACTCCGCGTCCGGCGCGGCGAAGCCCTTCAGCCATCCCCTGTCCGGCCTGCCGGAGCTTCCGGGGCTGGCGACGGCCGCTTCCGCTCCGCCGCCGGACGACGAGGCCTGTTTCGCCCTCTGGCGCAAGTATGACATGCTGCCCAATGTGCGGCGCCATTCGCGGCTCGTGGCCCATATCGCCACACTCCTGGCCCGGCGCGCGGCGGAAAAGGGCGTTGCGGTCCATGTGCCGGAAGTGCGCGCCAGCGCCCTGCTGCACGACCTCGCCAAAACCTACTGCCTGCGCCATGGCGGCAGCCATGCGCAGTTGGGCGGCGCGTGGGCCGTGGCCGAAACCCGTAACTACGCGCTGGCGCAGGGCGTTATGCTGCATGTGCACTGGCCCTGGCCCGTACCGGAAGGAGCGGGGATCTGCGCATTGCCGTTTTTTGTGATCTATGCCGACAAGCGGGTCAGGCACGACGCCTGCGTCTCGCTTGAGGATCGTTACGAGGATCTGCTCACGCGCTACGGCCGCAATGAAACCGCGCGCAAAGGCATCCGGAGCTCCTACGAACAGGGAAAAATTATTGAACGCGCCTTGTCGGCGCAGTTAGGATGGGCGTTGCATGAAGATTCTTTTGATTGCGGGCGGCTGGTCCAGTGAGCGCGAAGTCTCTCTGAACGGCGCGCGCGGCATGGCCGAAGCCCTGCGCGCGCGGGGCCACAGCGTGACTTTTTTCGATTTGCTGACGGAATTCGACACCTTGCTGCCTCAGGCCCGCGAACACGATTTCGCCCTGATCAACCTGCACGGCGCGCCGGGCGAGGACGGTCTGGTGCAGGCCATGCTCGACCGGGTGGGCTGCCCTTATCAGGGGGCGGGGCCGGCGGGTTCCTTCCTGGCCCTGAACAAGGCGGCGGCCAAGCAGATTTTTCGGCATGCGGGTCTGCCCACGGCTGACTGGGAATTTTTGCCGTCCGCGCCGCCCGCGGACTGGCAGCCGCGTCTGCCCTATCCGCTCTTTGTCAAAAGCAATACCGGCGGTTCCTCTCTGCGTCTGGGCAGAGCGCGTAACCGCGGCGAGCTGGACAAGGTGCTGGCCGAGATTTTTGCCGCCGGAGATGAGGCCCTTATCGAGCCGGAGCTCAAGGGCCGCGAAGTTACCTGCGGCATTCTGGGGGACGAAGCTCTGCCGCCCATTCTCATCGAACCCGTGGCCGGGGACTTTTTTGATTACGAAAGCAAGTACGCCAAGGGCGGCGCGCGCGAGATCTGCCCCGCGCCCATCGCGCCGGAACTGACCGCGCGGGTCCGGGAACTGGCTCTGGCGGCCCATCAGGCCCTGGGGCTCAGAGGCTACAGCCGCGCCGACTTCATTCTGGACGCGCAGCAGAACCTGACCCTGCTGGAAGTCAACACCCTGCCGGGCATGACCGCCACCAGTCTGGTGCCGCAGGAGGCCAAGGTCATCGGTCTTGATTTCGGCCAGTTGCTGGAACGGCTCATGGAACTGGGCATGGCGCGGCGCAAGAGCTGAACATGGCGGACGGAACGGACGGGAAGGGCGGAACGGACGCGGGCGGCGGATGCGCGCCGGCCCGTTTCACGCTCGTAGACCCGGAAACCTGGCCGCGCCGGGAGTATTTCGCCTATTATTTCGACAGGCTCAAGTGCCGCTATTCCATCACCGCGCCGCTGGACATCACCCTGTTGATGCGCCGTCGGCGGCAATTGCGACGCCGTTTTTTCCCCATTCTGCTCTATGTGGTCATGCGCGCCGTGAACCGGCGGGACGCGGACGGCCCCTGTGCGCCGGATTCCCCGGACATCCTGGACAGGGGCGGCAACGGCGCTTTCCGCATGGCCTTTGACGCGCGGGGCCGTCTGGGCCGCTGGAACTACTGCAATCCGGTGTACACCGTCTTCCATGAGGAGGACGCGAGCTTTTCCGACCTCTGGAGCCGGTGGTCGCCGGATTTCAGCCTGTTTTACGAAACCGTGCTGGACGACATGGCCCGCTACGGCGGCGTGCGGGGCCTCAAGGGCAGGCCGCATACGCCGGAAAATTTTTGTTCCGTATCCTCGCTGCCCTGGCTTTCCTTCACCTCCTTCGCGCAGGACACCTATGCGGAATCGCGCCTGCTTTTTCCGCTGATCCGGGTGGGCAAGCATTTCGTCCAGGGCCGCAAGACCCTGATTCCTGTAGCCCTGTCAGTGCATCACGCCGTGGCCGACGGCTTTCACACCTCCAAGCTCTTTCACGACATGCAGACCGTGGCGGACGCGGCGGAGCAATGGCTGTGCTGAATTTCCTCCGCTCAATATTATACCAGAAAATTTTCGCCTGACGGGCTAGTTTCTGCCCAACAAGGAGTTGAACATGCCGGGCGGGACGCGCGTGATCCGTTTTGACGCGGATCTGCACATTGAGGCCTGTTGGTTTCACGGGCTGCTGCAAAATTTCCCCAATCATTTCCATGAGCACTACGTCATCGGCTGCATAGACGGCGGCCGCCGCCGAGTTCTCTGCAACAACAAGGAATATCTGGCAAAAGCCGGGGATCTGATTCTCTTCAATCCGCGTGACAATCACGCCTGCAGCCAGGTGGGCGAAGAACCCCTGAACTGGCGCTGTCTGCATGTGGCCGGGGAAACCATGCGCCGCCTGACCCGGCAGATCACCGGCAGGGAAACCCTGCCCGCGTTCGCGCCCAACATTGTGCCGCAAAGCGAACTGGCGCCCCTGCTGCGCGATCTGCACGCCATGATCCTGGAAGAGTTTGTGGACTTCTGCAAGGAAGAGCTGCTTCTCGCCCTGCTGGGACAATTGCTGGAGGACTTCGCCGCGCCCTTCGCGCAACCCGCGTCCCAGGCCGGAGACGCGCCTCTGCGCGCGGTCTGCGACTTTCTGGAAGAGCACTATGCCGAGCGCATCAGCCTGGACGACCTGAGCCGTCTGGCGGGACTGGACAAATACTATCTGCTGCGCGCGTTCACCCGTTCCAGGGGCATCACGCCCTACCGCTATCTGGAGAACGTGCGCATCGCCAGGGCCAAGGCTCTGCTGGAAGCGGGCGTTCCCCCGGTGGAGGCGGCCCTGAACACGGGCTTTACAGACCAGAGCCACTTCACGAAATTTTTCAAATGCTTTATCGGGCTGACGCCCAGGCAGTACCAGCGCATCTTCATCCCGGCCGGACGCTGAGCGCGGAAGAGGAAAACATGGCGGACCATAAACAGTTGATCGGACATCTCGCGGCCCTGATGACCATTATCGTCTGGGGCATCACCTTCATTTCCACCAAGGTGCTGCTGCGCGACTTCACGCCCCTGGAAATTCTGTTCATTCGCTTCACGCTCGGCTGGCTGGCCCTCTGGCTGGTCTGCCCGCGCCGCCTCGTCCTGACGGACAGACGGCAGGAATGGCTTTTCGCCTTTGCCGGTCTGACTGGCGTCACCCTGTATTTTCTGCTGGAAAATATCGCCCTGACCTATTCCTTCGCCTCCAATGTGGGCGTGATAGTGGCCGTGGCTCCCTTTTTCACGGCCCTGCTGGCCTTTCGTTTTCTGGACGGCGAACGGCCCCGCGCCAATTTTTTTCTGGGCTTCGTCGTGGCCATTACGGGCATCGGCCTGATCAGCTTCAACGGCAGCACGGTGCTCCAGCTCAACCCGCTGGGCGACCTGCTGGCCGTGCTGGCGGCCCTGGTCTGGGCCGTATATTCCATCCTGACCCGCAAGATCGGGGCGCACGGCTACGGCAGCCTGCAGGCGACCCGTCGGATTTTCTTCTACGGCCTGCTGTTCATGCTGCCCTGCCTGCCGGTTCTCGGCTTTTCCTGGGACACGGCGCGCGTGCTCAAGCCGGTGAATCTCTTCAATCTGCTTTTTCTGGGCCTCTGGGCCTCGGCCCTCTGTTTTGTGACCTGGACCTTCTCCATCAGACGACTGGGGGCCATCAAAACCGTGGTCTACATTTATCTGGTGCCGGTGGTCACGGTGCTGACCTCGGTGCTGGTGCTGCACGAGCGCATCACCTGGATGTCCGCCATGGGCACGGCCCTGACCCTGCTGGGCCTGGCCATTTCCGAAATGCGGCGTTTCCGGCTCTGGAAGAGCGCCGGGCATATGGTGAGGAGCGGCGAAACCGGCGACTAGGGACTTTTGCCGGGAAGCGGAGGGCGGCACGCCGGATATGGCGCGGCATAGGGCATTTCAGTTCAGTGTTGAAATGCCCTGTGCCGGTTGCGTTCAGCAGATACGGGGCAGTTGCGCTCCCTCCAGCATTCCCAGCAGCCGCTGCCCGCCGATGCGCGTGCGCAGCGACACCTGCCCGGCCTTGCCGTCGCTCACGCTGCCGATGCGCGCGGCTTCGGTGCCGTAGGGCGAGGCGCGCATGGCCGCCAGCGCGGCCTCGGCCTTTTCCTCGGGCAGAATGCAGATACACTTGCCCTCGTTGGCCAGATAGAGCGGATCCAGGCCCAGAAAGGAGCAGCCGCTTTTGACGGACTCGTGCACCGGAATGTGCTCTTCCTCCAGGCTGATACAGACCTGGGACTGCTCGGCGATCTCGTTCAGAGTGGTGGCCAGCCCGCCGCGCGTGGGGTCGCGCAGCACATGCACCTCACCGGCGGCCGCGATGACGTCCGCGATCATCTGGTTCAGCGGGGCCGAATCCGAGGCCACATCCGTGAGAAAGGAGAGGCTTTCGCGGCTGCCCATGACGGTCAGGCCATGGTCGCCCATTGCGCCGCTGACCAGCACCGCGTCGCCGGGCCGGGCGTTGTGCCCGGAGGGGGCCGGGGCCGTGAAAATTTCGCCCACTCCGGTGGTATTGATGAAAATTTTGTCGCAGGCCCCACGCGGCACCACCTTGGTGTCGCCGGTGACGATCTGCACTCCGGCCGTGCGGGCCGCCCGGCCCATGTCCGCCACTACGCGCTCCAGCACGTCCAGGGGCAGACCCTCCTCCAGAATAAAGGCGCAGCTCAGGTAACGGGGATGCGCGCCGAGCATGGACACGTCGTTGACCGTGCCGTGCACGGCCAGACTGCCGATGCTGCCGCCCGGGAAAAAGAGCGGGGTCACGGTGTAGGAATCCGTACTCATGGCCAGCGGACCGCGCAGATCACGCAGCAGGGCCGCATCGTCCAGGCGTTCCAGCAGGGGATTGGCGAAATGACGCAGAAAACACTGCGCCACCAGTCGTTGCGAGGCCCGGCCGCCGCTGCCCGCGTCCAGCAAAAGACAATCATCCATTACCTATTACTCCGCGTATTTGAAGTAGGCCGCGCAACTGCCCTCGGTGGAAACCATGCACGGCCCCACAGGCGTGGCCGGGGTACATTTTTTGCCGAAAAGCGGGCAGTCCGGCGGCGCGATGCGCCCTTTGAGCACGTCGCCGCAACGGCAGCCGGGCAGGGCCGCCACTTCGGGCAGGCGCAGGTCCAGGCGGGCCATGGCGTCGAGATCCGCGTATTCGGGCCGCAGGGCCAGGCCGCTCTGGGGAATGCGGCCCAGGCCGCGCCAGAGCGCGTCGGCGGGCTGGAAGAATTGCTCCAGCAGGGCGCGGGCCCTGGGATTGCCCGTGTCGGCCACCGCGCGGGGGTAGGCGTTGACAACGGCCGGGGTCTTATCCCGCAGCTGTTCGGCCATGAGGCAGAGGGCCAGCAGGATGTCCGCCGGTTCAAAGCCGCCCACCACGCCCGGCACATGATATTCCGAGGCCAGAAAGCCGTAGGGCCGCAGGCCCAGAATGGTGGAGACGTGGCCGGGCAGCAGAAAAGCCCCCACCGCGCAGGCGGCGTCGTCCAGCAGGGCGCGCAGGGCGGGCGGCACCAGCTTGTGCAGGGAGAGCACGCAGAAGTTTTCGATTTTGCGCTGCCGGGCCATGAGCAGTGTGGCCGCCACGGTGGGCGCGGTGGTTTCAAAGCCGATGCCCAGAAAAACCACCGTGTCGCCGGGATTGGCGGCGGCCAGACTGAGGGCGTCCAGGGGCGAGTAGACGATCTCCACGCGCGCGCCCTGGGCCTGGGCGTGCTTGAGGCTGCGGCCGCCGGGTCCCGGCACGCGCAGCAGATCGCCGAAGGTGGCCACAATGACCCTGTCCCGCCCGGCCAGATCCAGAAAGGCCGCCACTTCCGCGTCGTGGGTCACGCAGACCGGGCAGCCCGGCCCGGAAAGGTGGGTGACCGAGGCGGGCAGCAGGGAACGCAGTCCGCTCTGGAATATGGCCACCGTATGCGTGCCGCAGACCTCCATGAAGCGCAGGGTGCGCCCGTCCAGGGCGCGCTCCAGGCGCTGCAACAGGCCGCGGCAGAGTTGGGGATCCTGAAAGGCTGTGTTCAGTTGCATGGCGTATCCTGGGCTGAAATGGCTGGGAATGCGGGAACGGGTCAAGCCAGGGGCGCGAGATGCTCCAGACCGGCGTTCACGGGCAGGCCGCACATCAGGTTGGCGTTGGCCAGAGCCTGGCCCGAAGCGCCGCGGCAGAGATTGTCGATGGCCGCCAGGATGATCAGCCGCTTGGTGCGGGGGTCCACCACCAGACCGATGTCGCAGAACATGCTGCCGCGCACGTAGCGGGTTTCGGGCAGAGCGCCCTTGGGCAGCACGCGAATCCAGGGGCTGTGTTCCCAGGTGCGGAGGAAGGCCTCGTGCACGCTGTCCAGAGTGGCGGCGGGATCCCTGAGTTTTGTGTAAATGGTGGAGAGGATGCCCCGGTTCATGGGCAGCAGATGCGTATTGAACGAGAGCCGCACCTCATGACCGGCCAGCAGGGAGACTTCCTGCTCGATTTCCGGGGTATGGCGGTGGCGGGGCAGGCCGTAGGCGCGGAAGTTGTCCGACACCTCGCAGAACAGGGTGGGCACGGCGGCCTTGCGGCCCGCGCCGGTAGCGCCGGACTTGGAATCCACCACGATGTCGTCCGGCTCGATCAGCTTGTTTTTGAGGGCCGCGTACAGGCCCAGAATCACCGAAGTGGGATAGCAGCCGGGATTGGCCGTAAGGCTGGTCTGGGCGATATCCGCGGCGTAAAGTTCCGGCAGGCCGTAGACGGCCCAGCGCAGCAGGTCCTTGCCGTGATGCTCGTGCTTGTACCAGCGTTCGTAGACTCCGGCGTCATGAATGCGGAAGTCCGCCGAAAGGTCCACCACCTTGACCCCGGCGTCCAGCAGGGGACCGGCCATGTCCATGGCCGTGCCGGCGGGCACCGCCAGAAAGACCAGATCGCAGTGCTGGGCCGCCTCCTTGGGCTCGAAAACGCTGATGACCACGTCCGCGCCCGGCATATGCTCCAGAAAAGGATAGAATTCGCCCAGGCGTTTGCCCGCCTCGGCTCTGGAACAGGCCATGGCCAGACGCATGGCGGGGTGCCCGGCCAGCAGCCGCGCCAGTTCCATGCCCGCATAGCCGGTAATGCCCACCAAGCCCACATTGATCGTCTTCATGCCGCGTGTCCTTTCAGGGATGTTCTGGAACAAAGTAGCATTGAAATGCCGCACAGTTCAACGCTCTTTCCGGGAATGTCGCTTTTGCCGGAATTCATGCCGCTTGGCGGCGCGCCGCGCGCAATGCGGCATGGGGCCTGCCCTAACCGGCGGAGGATTCCGCCGTCTTTTTTTCGCAGTCCGGGCCGCATTTGATCACATATTTCATGCGCAGCTCGTACAGAATGCTTTCCAGCAGGCGGCGTTCCTGTTCCTCAAGGCAGCGCTCGGTCTTCTGGCGCAGCATTTCCAGCACGTCGATATTGTGCCGGGCCAGCAGCAGATCCTGCTCCACCCGGCCGGTTTCGGGATTGGGCACTTCGCCCAGTTGCACCAGGGCCGAAGAGGCCAGGGAAAGAATAAAGGTGGAAAAGGTCACCTCGGGCATGGGACCGCCCTTGGAACCGTGACAGCCGCAATTATTTTGGCTCATAACAACCTCATGCTGATAGTCGGTTCTGGGGCCGCAACACGCCATCCGGTCCCGTATTCCCCATACATAAGGTTTTTTCAGGTCCGGGCAAGGGCGCGCCGCCCATGAAACCGTACCAAAACCCCCTAGCTGTGCACCAGAACCTGAGGCAGGGCTTCTCCCGGCTTGCCGGCGAGCGCCGCGCGGTAGGCGGCCATGCCCTGCTCCAGATAGTCACGCGCGCCGGAAAAGCCGCCCGCTTCCGTCAGGCCGCGCTCCAGGGCGTACAGACCGGCCAGCACGTCGGACCAGTCCACCCAGCCCATGTGGCCGATGCGCACAATGCGCCCCTTGAGTTGGTCCTGGCCGCCCGCCATGCATACGCCGTACTTGTCCAGAGCCAGACGCAGCACCTCGGCGCCGTCCACGCCCTCGGGCAGCAGCACGCTGGTGATGCCCCAAGCGAAATGCTCCGGCGCGAAAAGGTCCAGGCCCAGAGCCGACACGCCCGCGCGGGTCAGCATGGTCAGGGCCCACTGCTTGGCGTACAGGGCTTCCAGACCGTTTTCCAGCAGCATGTCCAGGCTTTCGTCCAGGCCGAGAATCAGGTTCACCGGCGAAGTGAACAGGGTCTGGCCCTTGAGCACATGTTCACGCTCCTTGAGCAGATTGAAATAGAAGCAGCCGGGCGTCACGCTTTCGGCCTTTTTCCAGGCCCGCTCCGAAAGAGCCAGCAGGGCCAGGCCGGGCGGCAGCATCAGGCCCTTCTGCGAGCCGGTGAGCAGGCAGTCCAGCCCCCATTCGTCCAGGGGACAGGGCGAGAGGCCCACAGCGGAAATGCCGTCCACCACCAGCAGCACGTCGCGCCGGCGGGTGATTTGGGCTACTTCCCGGACCGGGTGCAGCACGCCGGTGGAGGTTTCGGAAAGCTGGATCAGCACGCCCGTGATGGACGGGTCGGCCTCAAGAGCCGCTTCCACCTGCTCCGGCGACACGGCCTGCCCCCAGGGCGCGTTCAGGTTTGTCACCTCCAGGCCGCGCGAGGCCGCGATGGCCCGCCAGCGCTGGCCGAACTTGCCCGCTTCCGCCACCAGCACCTTTTCACCGGGATTGAACAGGCCGTACACGGCGGCGGTCATGGCTCCGGTGCCGGAGCAGGAGAGCGGCAGCACCGTCCCTTGCGTGCCGAAAAGAACGCGCAGCTTTTCCTGCACCCGGCCCATGACCGCTTTGAATTCGCTTTTACGGTGATGGATCATGTCCCTGGCCAGGGTCAGGCGCACGCGCTCCGGCAGGGGCGTGGGGCCGGGAGTGAGCAGGCGTACTTTATTGAGCATGGGGAAACTCCGTGGTGTTTAGCCCACCTGGGCGATGAAACATTTGAGATAGGCGGTTTCGGGCATGGCCGCGTGCACCGGATGATCCGGCCCCTGCCCGCCCGCGAAAAGCAGGCGGGCGTGCAGCCCGCGCCGGGACGCGGCCTGAGCCACGCAGCCGCGCAGGGCTTCGGCCGGGAGATGGTGCGAGCAGGATGAGCTTGCCAGCACGCCGCCCGGCGTCAGCAGACGCATGGTCAGAGCGTTGATCTTGCGATAGGCCGCCAGACCCTGCGCCGCGTCTTTGCGGCGTTTGATGAAGGCGGGCGGGTCCAGGCTGATCAGGGAAAAGCGGCGTCCTTCCTCGTACAGTTCATTGAGCTGGTGGAAGGCGTCGCCGCAGACGGTCTCCACCGCGTCCCTGCACGCCAGGGCGGGGGCGTTGACCGCCGCGTTTTCACGCGCCAGGGCCAGCGCCTGGGGCGAGGCGTCCAGAAACGTCACGGACTTCGCTCCGGCAGCGGCGGCCGTGACGCCGAAGCCGCCCGCGTAACAGAAAATGTCCAGCACGTCCGCGTCGCGGGCGTAGCGGGCCAGTTCCCGCCGGTTGACCCGCTGATCGTAAAACCAGCCGGTTTTCTGGCCCGTGGCGCAGGGCGCGAAAAAGCGGCAGCCGTTTTCCGGCACTTCCAGCCGGTCTGGCAACTCGCCCCGGCTTTGGGTTTCGCGGGAAAGTCCTTCCAGGCCGCGCATGGCAAGGTCGTTGTCGAAAAGCAGGGACGCGGGCGCGATCAGGTCGTCCAGGCACTGGGCGATGAGTTCCTTGCGGCTTTCCATGCCGGCGGTGCTGATTTGCAGGGTGCAGTGATCGCCGTAGCGGTCGATGACCAGGCCGGGCAGGAAATCCCCTTCGCCGTGGCAGAGCCGGTACCAGGGATCGGGGAAGAGGCGTCGGCGCAGGTCCAGAGCCTGGCTCAGGCGTTGGCGCAGCAGGGCGGCGTCCAGGGGCGCGTCGGCCTGACGCGCGTGCAGCCGCGCGCAGATCAGTGAAGCCGGATTCAGGCAGACGCTGCCCAGAGGCGCGCCGCGCGTATCGCAGAGCGTGGCCTCCTCGCCGGGCGCGAAATCCGTGAGCGGGCTTTTTTGCGTGTCCACCTCATTGCTGAACACCCAGAGGTGCCCGGCGCGGATGCGGCGGTCCTCATTTTTTTTGAGCCAGAGTTTGCGCATGCGTCAGCCAATGTTGAGGTTATGAAGCCAGTCCGGCGCGGATGCGCGCCATCTGTTGCGCCAGGCTTTCCTCGCCCGGTCGCGCCGCAACGCGGAACAGCAGGCCGGGATTTCCGGCTTGCAGCGCGCCCAGCACCTCCGGCAAGCTGTGAAATTCGCCCTTCGCGCTGTTGATATCCAGGCTGCCGGGCCGGTCCGCAAAAGTTTTCAGCGCGTCAGCAATGGCCGTGTTTTCCGGCGCGTTCCCCGCGCAGAAATTGTCGATGCCCTTGCCCAGAACGGCGGCGGCCCGTTGGTCCGGAGCCAGGGAGAGAGCCAGCCGGGCCATGAGCCCGTGATCGTCAAAATGCAGGCTGATGTCGCCGTAGTGTTGGCTGAGCAAGGCCTGCCGGAGGTCCATGCCCTCCGCAGGGCCGGAGAGCAGCAGGCTGTAGCGCAGATCGCCCAATTCCGCCGCCTTGACGGCGCCTTTCTCCAGAATCGTGTCCTGCTCCCGTCCCTCAACCGAAATATCGGCATCCAGGCGCAGGGCGTCCAGACCGGGCAGGGCGAGGCTGTCACCTAGCGCGGCCATGGGAACGGTCAGGCCGGAAAGCGTAAGCCGGTAGCGGGAAGGCGTGTTGGAAAGCCAGTCGAAACCGAAATGCTCAAGTTCCACGTTGCCCTGCGGCAGGGCGGAGGTCAGGCCGGTGAGGCGCAATTCCCGGAACAGAGGGGCGTTTGCCGCGAAGATTTCCCGGGTCAGGGCCTGCAGCGCCTTTTCGTCCGGCACAGGCGCGGCGGACAGCTGCGCGAAACGCCGCAGTTGGTCTTCCTCCGGCAACAGAATGTCGCGCAGGTTCAGCCTGTCCAGGCGCTGGACGTCCTGCCCGTCAATGCGCACCTGCATATCCGCGAGGGTCGCTTCTTTCAGGCTGCGCCCCTGCCAGTCCCGCAGGCTTGCCTCCCTGAGGCGTATGTACACCGGTCTGTTTACGGTGGGGATGTCCACGCTGATGAAGGAGCAGCGGATGCCGGACGCGCCCATGGCATAGAACAAGTCTAACGCCGGCGTTGGCGCGCCGTCGGCCAGTTGCCGCAGCAGGGCGCTGTCCATCCGCACGCTCTCGACTTCTTTCCGTTGCGCGCTGACCCTGCCCTGGGGAGTGAGCGCGCTGAGATTGAGCAGAAGCGCCTTCTCGGCCACGACTATCATGCCGTTTTCCGGCAGGGCGGCGTCGCGCAGGGGGGGGGTACAGGCCAGCAGGCTCCGCAGGGACAGACGCAGGGAAAATTCCCCGATCCGACAGGTCACGGGGCCTTGCGGCAGCACCAGCCGCATTTCCAGCCCGCGCAACGCCAGACACCGGGTAAAGGGCGAAAAGGCGACGGCTTCGACGCGGGCCTGCACCGGGCTGCCGTCAACCGAAGTCAGCGCGGTCAGCCTGTGCCGCGCCTGCTCCTCCACCGCGGGACGCAGCCAGAACTGCGCGGCCAGCGCCAGGGCCAGCACGGCAAGCAGTGGAGGGGCAAGAAGCAGACAGGCTTTTTTCATCATGGCTGTTGTTTTGGGCCTTGGAGCGCTTAAGGCTTGAAACGCCCTATTGCGCGGCGGGCGCGCCGCCCGCCTTCAGAGCGTTGATCTGCTCTTCCAGGCTTTTCTTGCCCGGTTGGGCCGTGACGCTGAACAGCGCGGCGGGATTGCCCCCGGCCAGCGCGCCCGCGGCTTCAAACAGCCGGAAGCTTTTGCCCGGCTTGCTGCGGACTTCCAGAACGCCGGGGCTGGTGGCGAAGGTTTCCAGCGCGCCGCGCAGAGCCGCATTTTCGGGGCTGTCGCCGGAGCAGAACTGGGCGATGGCCGCCTTGAGGGTCGGGGTGGCCGCCTGGGCGACGGGAACGACGTTGCTGACCAGGTAGGCCGTGAGCCGCTGGTCCGTGTACTTCAGGCGGACGTCGCTGAGCGCGCTGGCGAACAGGGCCTGCGGCGACGCCGGCGTCGCGCCGCCGGAAATGACAAAATCATATTCCAGCGCGCCCAGATTCTGAGCGCTGATCGTGCCCTGCTCATGCATGCCGCCGTTGCCCTGGGCCGCGAAATCCAGTTTCGCGTCCAGAACCAGGGCGGGCAGACCGGGCAGGGACAGCCCGCTTTCACGCTCCACCAGCGCTGTGGGCAGGGACAGCTTGTCCAGGCTGAGACCGTACTTCAGGGGCGTGTTGGACGGCCAGGTCAGCGTGAAATTTTTGAAGCTCACGTCCTGGCCGTCCAGAGGGACGCGCAGATCCGTCGCGCTGATTTCCCGCACCAGGGGTTCCCCGGTGGTGAACATGCGCAGCAGCAGGGCCTGCAAGGCCCGCTCGTTGGGCTTGGGTCGGGCGGCCAGCGTCAGCAGCTCGCGCACTGTCGCTTCCTCCGGCAGGGTGTAGCCCGTGACCGTGATGTTGCCCAGACGCAGAAATTCCCGTTCCTCTTTCTTCAGGAGAATGCCGTCCATGGACGCTTTTTCCATGACGCGGCCTTCCCAGTTGCGCATCAGCATGGAATCGCAATTGAATTCTATGCGCATGCCCTGTTCGGGACTGTTCATGCTGGAGGTCACGGAAGATGCGCGGATTTCCCCGATGCCCATGCGGTAGACGGCATTGAGCATGTCCAGGGGGTCCTTGCCTTCCAGCAGTTCCCGGACCAGGCCGCTCTCCAGACGAATCGCGTCGGCTTCCTCGCTCCGCACCATGCTGTGCGCGCTGATGGAACCCTGGCTGAACGCATAGGCGAAGTTGGAAATGCGCATGTCTTCGCCCACGGTCATCATGCCTTTTTCCGGCAGGACCATGTCGCGCAGGGGCGTGTATACCAGCAGCATCCGCAGAGGGATCCGGAAGGAGGCCTCTTCCAGCGTATAGCGCAACGAACTTCCGGCGAGGGGCGGCATCTCGCCACGAATCTCGGCGCCGCGCAGGGTCAGGCGGCGGGAAAAGGGGGAGAATTTGATCTCCTTCACGTCGGGGGCGGAGAACTGCAACTGGCCGGGGATGGAAACGGCTTCGGAAACAGCGGCGATTTCCCGCCGCGCCTGTTCCTCCACCTGCGGACCAACCCAGAAAGCCAGCGCGGCGATCCCGGCCAGAGCCAGAACCGCCAGAACCATAACAGCACGGAGAAGATTTTTCATGCGTATTTTCCTCAGGCTCAGTCCACCCGGTGGTGGCAGCCAATGCTTACAGGGTTGCGCATGGCCGCCTGGGTGATGACGTAGGCCGTCTGCGAACCGTGGAACAGGTCCACCAGGCGTCGCGAAATGCGGGTGCGTTTGTAAAAATCGTGGATGTGGCGCACAAGGTCGCGCATGTCTTCAAAGGCGCGGCGCAGCCGGGCGTCGGTGCGCGAAATGCCCACGTAATTCCACATGGTGTTGCGGATGTTGGCCCAATCCTGGGCCACCAGGGCCGGGTCGTCGTGGCGCTCGTCGCCCTCGTGCTGCCAGTCCGGGATGGCGGCGGCCAGACCGGCGGGCAGCGCTTCGCCGGAGGCGCGCCGGGCCAGATCCTTGCCGCAGCTCACGCCCCAGACCAGAGCCTCCAGCAGGGAGGTGCTGGCCAGACGGTTGGCCCCGTGCAGACCGGTGCAGGCGCATTCGCCGATGGCGTACAGTCCGCGCAACGAGGTGCGGCCCCGCGTGTCGGTCAGCACGCCGCCACAGAAGTAGTGCGCGGCGGGCACCACCGGAATGGGCTCGTTGCGGATGTCCAGACCGGCTTCACGGCACTGTTCGAAGACCGTGGGGAAGCGGGTGGGCAGGTCCTGCTTGACGCCGCTCACATCCAGGAAGAGGCAGGGCGCGCCGCTGTGCAGCATTTCCTCCATCATGGCCTGGGCCACCACGTCGCGCGGGGCCAGGTCGCCGCGTTTGTCGTGGCGGAGCATGAAGGCTTGGCCTTTGTCGTCCAGCAGACGCGCGCCCTCGCCGCGCATGGCCTCGGTAATCAGGGGACGGCGGTTGCTGCGCTCTTCGTAAAGAGCTGTGGGGTGAAACTGCATGAATTCCAGATTGGCCAGATCCACGCCCGCACGGAAGGCCATGGACACGCCCGTGCCCACGCAGCCCGGCGCGTTGGTGGAATGCAGGAAAACCTGCCCCACGCCGCCGGTGGCCAGTACCGTCCAGTCGGCCAGGATGGTCTCCGGCTCGCCGCTCTCCTCGTTGAGCACATAGGCCCCCAGGCAGCGGTTGTCCACCTCGTAGCGGTACTGCGAATTCTTGGCGTGGTGGTGGCTGGTCAAAAGGTCGATGGCGGCGCGGCGGTGCAGGCAGGTAATGCGCGGATGGGCCAGCACCTGGGCCGTGAGCCCGTCCATGAGCGCCCGTCCCGAGTAGTCGGCCCGGTGCAGAATGCGCGGGGTCGAGTGCCCGCCCTCGCGGGTCAGGTTGAAACTGCCGTCCGGATTGCGGTCGAATTCCACGCCCGCGCGTTTGATCAGCACTTCATCCACGCAGAGCGGGCCCTGGCGGCAGAGCCAGCGCACGGCCTTGCGGTAATTGTAGTTATGCCCGGCCACCAGAATGTCTTTTTCCAGGGCGCGGGCATCGTCGTCGGCAGGGGGGGCCGCGCGGTAGATGATGCCGCCCTGGGCCAGCTCGGAATTGCCGTCGGCCAGCTTGTCGCCGGCGTTGAGCAGCAGCACGTCGCAACCGGCGTCGGCCAGGGTCAGGGCGGCGGTGCAGCCGGCCACGCCGGAGCCGATGATCAGGATGGGCACATGACGGCGGGTGGGAGTCACAACACTGTCCTCATTGACCGCAAACCTCCAGCATGCGGGTTAAGGAGCGGCGGGCGGGACCGCACAGCGCGGCCTCCACGGCGAGAGGCTCGGCCGTTCCGTGGGCAATGGCGGACAGTGTAGCCAAAAGTTTCGCTTCCGTCACCTTGGCCATGTCCGGGCAATAAGCCCGGCCCAGCGGGAGGATGCGGCAGCGTCCCTTGTGGCGGTCCGCTAGGCGGTCCACCAGATTGTTTTCCGTGCCGATGACCAGGGTGGAGCCGGGGGCTTCCCCGGCCAGACGCGCGGCCTCCCTGATCAGAAAAGAGGTAGAACCGGCGGCGTCGCAACGCTCGATGAGTTCCGGGCGGCACTCGGGGTGGGCCACCAGGCGGCAGCCCGGATAGGCAGCGCGCGCGGCTTCGGCCTGCTCGGGCCTGAGTCGGGCGTGGATGGCGCAGCAGCCGGGCCAGAGCAGCAACGGGCGGTCGAGGGGTTGGCGTTCGGCATCAATGAGGCCGTGGCCGTTGAGGCGCAGAATATGCTGTTCGTCCGGCGTGAGGCCCAGTTTTCCGGCCGTGTTGCGGCCCAGATGCTTGTCCGGCAGAAAGAGCACGCCGTCGCCCTGATCCAGGGCCCAGCGCAGCATGGTTTCGGCATTGGCCGAGGTGCAGACCGCGCCGCCGTATTCGCCCACCACGGCCTTGAGGGCCAGGGTGGTGTTGACGTAGGCCAGGGGCACGACGCGGCGGCCCGTGGCGGTCAGTTGCTCCAGTACGCGGCGGGCCAGGCCCGCCGGGGTCATCAGGGACATCATGCAGTCGGCGTCAGGCGCGGGCAGATGCACGGCCTGCCCCGGTTTGGCCAGCAGAGCCGCCGATTCGCCCATGAAAAAAACGCCGCAGAAGACAATATGCTCCGCGTCCACGTCGGGCACGCGACGGGCCAGCTCCAGCGAGTCGCCGGTGATGTCGCAGTGGGCCACCACCGCGTCGCTCTGATAATGATGGCCCATGATGCGGACCCGCGCGCCCAGTTGTTTTTTTAACGCCGTCACGGCGGCGGTGATCTCGTTCATACGTTGATCCGTATAATAGTGGGAATGATGAGGGCGGCTGCGCCGCCGGTTCGGGACCGGTTCCGCCGTTCAGACGGGAATCAGGGTCATGCTGAAATCCGCGGCCACGGCCGAGTGGGTCAGGCGGCCCACGGAAATGAAATCCGGACGGCGCGGGCCGGTCAGGGCGATGGCCCGGATGGTCTCCAGACGCACGCCGCCGCTGACTTCGGCCTCAATGTCCGGCGGCACCAGAGCCAGCGCCCGGCTCAGCAGCGGGCCTTCCATATTGTCCATCATAATCCGCTCGGCCTTGGCCGCCACGGCTTCGCGCACATGCTCCAGGGTACGGCATTCCACCTCCACGGGCGGACAGGGGCGGTAGCGGGCGCGCAAGGCGGCCACGGCGGCGGTGATGGAACCGGCCGCGTCTATGTGGTTGTCCTTGAGCATGAGCATTTCCGCAAGATTCTTGCGGTGGTTCGTCCCGCCACCCGCCTGCACGGCGTATTTCTCGGGCCAGCGCAGGCCGGGCGTGGTTTTGCGCGTGTCCAGCAGGCGTACGCCCGTGCCTTCCAGTTCCCGCACGTAACGGGCCGTAAGATTGGCGATGCCCGAAAGATGGGTGATGAAATTGAGGATGACCCGCTCGGCCTTGAGCATGGCCACGGCCGGAGCCGTGATGCGGGCCACTTCGGTCATGGACGGCACGCGCGAGGCTTCCCGCGCCGCCGCTTGCCAGGAAAAGGGCGCGCCCAGGCTTTTGAACACCGCGCCGATGACTGGCAGACCCACCACCAGGGTGTCTTCCTTGGCCCGGATGGCGGCGTGCATCCGCGCCTCCGGCGGGAAGAGCCCCTGCGCCGTCAGTTCCGGCCCGTCTTCGTTCAGGGCCAGGTCAATACTTTGTTGCAGCAGCCGTTTTCCGTCGGGAGAAAAAAAAGCGGCCCAAGGCGTGAACATTGCGCTTGTCCCCATTTCATGCGCGTGCTAAACGAAAAACGCCCGCGCGCGTCCGTACGCGCCCGCGCCTGGGGAACCGGGCACGCGGCATGAAGGCGTGCGGGACCGTGGCGCTCCGGATGGCGCACAGCCTGCCCGGGGGCTTTGAAGTAGATAGAATGACCTGTGGCGCGCGTCAAGTTGCGGGCGTCATTGGGAGCTTTTTCACATACGCGGCCCGCATGCGGGCGCGGACCTGAAACCGCCCCCTGTCCGGCGCGTCCGCGTCACGCAGAGCGGTATTCTTGCGTGGCCTTTGCCGTCGGCAAGGCGCTGTTTTTTTCATTTCTCCTGATTCTCAAAAGGGCGTGCTCATGGCTGACGACCGCACCGACGAAATTCGCCCCTCCTCCGCCGTGGATGAAAAATCCGTCCCGCCGGAGGCCGGGGACGCGCACGGCATCAGCATGCCCGCGGCCTGCCGGGAGGCGGGCGACGAGGCCGAATTCGTCCATCCGGCGGATATGGCCGACCATCTGGAAAATCTGAGCCTGGAAAAACAGGTCTGCGCCCTGCGCCATATGACCACCGAGGACGCCGCCGAGGCTCTGGCCGAGTTGGACGGCAACGTGGCCGTGGACGTGCTGGAAAATCTGGACGCGGACGTGGCCGCCCAGATCATCGCCGAGATGGCCCCGGACGACGCCGCCGACGTCCTGGACGAACTGGACGAGGAGCACCGCGACGTGCTTCTGGAAAAGCTGACCAAGGAAGATTCCGAGGAATTGCGCAATCTGCTCAATTTCGACCCGGATTCCGCGGCCGGCGCCATGAACACCGAGCTGATCCTGTTGGAGCAAAATCTCACGGTGGACGAAGCCATTGCCCACATCCGGCGCGAGATGGAGGACAAGGAGAGTCCCTATTACGGCTACGTGGTGGACGACAAGGACGTGCTGGTGGGCGTGCTTTCCCTGCGCGACCTGATGCTGGCCCGTCCCGGCACCGTTGTGGGCGACGCCGCCGCCGGGCAGAGCGTGGTCAGCGTGACCTATGACACGGACAAGCGCGAGGTGGCCAGCCTGCTCTCGCACTACAATTATCTGGCCCTGCCCGTGGTGGATTACGAAGGCCACATTATGGGCGTGGTCACCTATGACGACATCATGGACATCATGCACGAGGAGGCCAGTGCCGACATGCTCGGCATGGTGGGCGCGGACCCCGAGGAAAGCGTGGACACGCCCTGGACGGAAAGCGTGCGCAAGCGCCTGCCCTGGCTGATGGTCAATATGATCAACTCCGCGCTGTCGGCCTCGGTGGTCTATATGTTCGAGGGCACCATCGCTCAGATGGCCGTGCTGGCCGTGCTCATGCCCATGGTCGCCAATCAGGCGGGCAATACCGGGCAGCAGGCCCTGGCCGTGATGATCCGCCAGCTGGCCACGGACCGTTTCGACCAGAAGAAAGCCTGGATGGCCGTGCTGCGCGAGGGCAAGATCGGCATCGTCACCGGCCTGTTCATGGCCGTCACCGCCTTTCTGGGGGCCTGGTGGTTCACGGGCAATCATCTGGTGGGCGCGGTCATGGGCGGCGCGCTGCTGTGCGACATGATGCTGGGCGCGGTGGCCGGAGGCTCCATTCCGCTGATCTTCCGCGCCCTGGGCCGCGACCCCGCCCAGGCCTCCAGCATCTTCCTGACGACGATCACCGACGGCGCGGGTTTCTTCATCTTTCTGGGCATGGCGACGCTGTTCATTTTTTGAGATGGCCCGCCGTCGGTGCAGCAGGCGGAGCCGGCAGCCCGGAAAATGCGCGCAGGCGGAGCTTTGCTTCGCCGCCCGGCAAGCATTTTCCGTGTTTTCAACGCCCGTATGGGCGTTGCCTTCCGCTTGTCGGCGCGGGTTTCTTCATCTTTCTGGGCATGGCAACGCTGTTCATCTTCTGAGACAGGCCCGTGCCGGTCCGCCCGGCTTTTTCCCCGCACTCCCACGGCAGACAATACGGCGGAAGCGTGGTATGCTGTACCCGCTCCGGGCGGGAGCAGGGGAGGCAAGGATCGGGTATGGGCGAGACTTTCGGCCGGGATGTCTGCCGCGTTCTGCTGGTGGACGATCACAAGCTGCTCATGGAAGGCGTGCGCAGCCTGCTCGCGCCGCATGCGCATCTGCGTGTGGCCGGTATGGCCCAGAGCGGCGGCGAAGCCGTGGCCCTGGCCGCCTCCCTTGCGCCGCAGATCGTGATCATGGATCTGGGCATGCCCGGCATGAACGGCGTGGACGCCAGCCGCGCCGTGCTCCAGGTACAGCCACAGACGCGCATCCTGATCTATACCGGCCACGAGGACCAGCGTTTTCTGCCCGAACTCATTGACCTGGGCATCATGGGTCATGTGCGCAAATCCGAACCGCCGGGCGTGCTGCTCAAGGCCATTGAAAGCCTGCGCCGGGGTGAAATTTTCCTGACCTGCCCGGACCCCGGCGGCTGTCTGGCCGACCTGCTGCGCCGCCGCCGCGATGCCGCCGAACAGGGCGGGGCCGGGGATCTCAGCGCGCTTTCCCCGCGCGAAAAAGAGATTTTCCGCCTGCTGGCCGACGGCAAAAGCGTCAAAAACATCGCCCTGGATCTCTGCATCAGTCCCAAGACCGTGGAAACCCATAAATATAATCTGCTCACCAAATTGCAGGCTGGTTCCGTAGGCGATCTGGTCAAAATCGCCATCCGTCACGGCCTGGTGCGGGTCTGAGCGCGTGCGGGGCAGCGCGCGGCAGCCGGGGATGGGGAAAGCCCTGAGGCGGACGCGCGTAAATCAGGATTCTCCCGATGGTCCGCCCGCGCGGAGCGGGGTACGGTAGCGCCATTCCGAACATTCACATGCGTTTCGGCGCATGCCGCAAGGGGGAAACAATGGCGCGTATTTTCCGTAGAAATCCGGAGAAAAACAAAGGTCTTTTCCGGCAGTGGCTGCTGCCGCTGGCATTGTGTTTGAGCCTGGCCGCGCCGTGCGCGGCCCTGGCCGTGGATGCCGCCGCTTCCACGCCGTCCGCGCAGACAGCGCAAAGGGCCGCGACGGATGCGGGCGCGTCCCTGCATGCGGCCCCCACGCCGGCCATGCCCGCCGCCTCCCAGGTCCCGGCCGTGGCCGCGCCGCAGGACAATCATCCTTGGTGGTTCTGGCCTCTGGCCCTGCTGGGCTTCTGTTTTATTCTGGGCATCATCGCGGTCATGGCCGGCGTGGGCGGCGGCGTGCTTTTCGTGCCCCTGGTCAGCGGCTTTTTCCCCTTCCATCTGGACTTTGTGCGCGGCGCGGGCCTGCTGGTGGCTCTGGCCGGTGCTCTGGCCGCCGGGCCGGGCCTGTTGCGGCGTAACTTCGCCAACCTGCGCCTGGCCCTGCCCGTGGCTCTGATCGCCTCGGCCTGCGCCATCGTGGGCGCCATGCTGGGTCTGGCCCTGCCCACCGATGTGGTGCAGACCTGCCTCGGCGCGGTCATTCTGGGCATCGCCGTGCTGCTGCTGGTGTCCAAAAACTCCGTGCGCCCGGTGGTCACCAAACAGGATGCCGTGGGCCTGGCCCTGGGCATGAACGGCGTCTTTCTGGAACCCAGCACCGGCGAAGTGGTGGAATGGAAAACCCACCGCACCCTCGCGGGTCTGCTCTTCTTCATCGCCATCGGCATCATGGCGGGCATGTTCGGCCTGGGCGCGGGCTGGGCCAACGTGCCGGTGCTCAACCTGCTCATGGGCGTGCCGCTCAAGGTCGCCGTGGGCACTTCCAAATTTCTGCTGTCCATTACCGACACCTCGGCGGCCTGGGTCTATCTGAACCAGGGCTGCGTCATTCCGCTCATGGCCATTCCCTCCATCGTGGGCCTGATGCTGGGTTCGGTGGTGGGCGTGCGCCTGCTGGCCAAGGCCAAACCCAAGTTCATCCGCTACATGGTAATCATCGTGCTTTTCTTCTCCGGCGCCAAGGCGCTCATGAAAGGCCTCGGCTGGTAGCCGGGCGGGACGCACAGGAGTCAAATTATGGATACTCTGGATCTCAAGAAAGAAATCAAGGCCTCGCCCGCGCAACTGCGCTATGCCGACACCCTGTTCTACGGCGCGTTGATCGGTTTTGTGCTCATGCTCGTCACCTACACACTGTATATCCTGGGCGTGCTTGAGCCCCAGGTGCCTCTGGACGAGTTGCCCCGTCTCTGGACCGGCAGCGCCGCCGACTACCGCGCCGCCGGGCATATTCCCCAGGGCTGGGGGTGGCTTGCGCTTGTGGGCAAGGGCGATATATGCAATTTCTTGGGCATCGTCTTTCTGGCGGCCCTGACCATCATCTGCTTTCTGCAACTGGCCTGGAGCCTGATCCGGCGCAAGCAGTGGCTGATGACCGCCATCGCACTGCTGGAAGTGCTGGTGCTGAGTCTGGCGGCTTCGGGCATTCTTGTCGCCGGCGGCCATTAAAAAGCGTCTTTTGCCCCCTGGCGGCGTCAAACGGCGTTTTTTACTTGGTCATGGACGAGAAGAGTCCACTCCCTTCGTAAAAAACTTGTTTTCCTTGCCAGGGGACAAAATCCGTCTTTTTAATGCGGCTTCATGCGGAGATGCGTGAGCCGGAAACTGCGGGAGGGGTCTATGTTTGCCGCGATCAGAAAATACGTCGGCCAGTTGCTGGAAGTGCCCGAGGCGGTGTCCCCGGCGCGCTACCGTTCGCTGCGGCGGCTGATGACCGTATTGATGGTGACGGTTTCCGTGGCCCCCCTGTTGATCATGTCCGGTTTCAGTCACGTCCAGTACACAAAGACGCTGGAGCGGGAAATGGAAAGCCCGCTCTACGCCCTGGCGCGCAAGTCCCAGGCTTCGCTGGAGCTTTTTTTGGGTGAGCGGGCCTCCACCGTGAGCCTGATCGCCCATGCCTACAGTTTCAGGGATCTGGCCGACGAAAAAACGCTGAACCGTATTTTCATGGCCCTCAAGAGCGAATTCAAGGGTTTTGTGGACATGGGCCTGGTGGATGTGGAAGGCCGCCAGGTGGATTATGTGGGGCCCTACAAGCTCAAAGGCGCGGATTACGCGGGCCAGCCCTGGCTGCGCGAGGCCGAGATCAAGGGCCGCTATATCAGCAACGCCTTTCTGGGCCTGCGCGGTTTTCCGCACATGGTCATCGCCGTGCACCGCCTGGAGGAAAACGGCATGTCCTGGACCCTGCGCGTGACCATCGATACCTCCCGTCTGGAACAGCTGGTTTCCGCCGTAGGTCCGGAACAGGATACGGACGTCTTTCTCTGCGACAGCGCGGGCGTGCTGCAAACCAGTTCCCGTCTCTACGGCAAGGCCCTGGACAAACTGCCCATGAAACTGCCCCCGGCCAGCCATGAGACCTTGGTGCGGCGAATGGTCGACGACAAGGGGCACAAGCTGCTGGTGGCCTCCACCATGCTGGCGGGCACGGACCTGATGCTGCTGGCCGTGAAGCCCAGCCTGGAAGCCTTCCGCCCCTGGACCGCGCTGCGCAGCGAATTGCTGCTGGTGCTCTGCGGCGGCATCGCCGTCATCATGCTGGTGTCGCATCTGCTCATGAAGCATCTGGTGGGCCGCCTTCAAGCCAGCGACGAGCGCCGGGTGGCCGTATTCGCCCAGATGGAGCACAATCAGAAGCTGTCATCCATCGGCAGGCTGGCCGCCGGCGTGGCCCACGAAGTCAACAATCCCCTGGCCGTGATTTACGAAAAAGCCGGTCTGACCCTGGACTTTTTGCGCATGAGCAAGGATTGCGCGAGCTATGAAAAGCACCGGGAACGGATCATCAGCCTGCTGGAAGGCATTGAGGGCACGGTGGAGCGGGCGCGCGGCATCACCCACCGCTTGCTGGGCTTTTCGCGCCGCATGGAAGCCAACCGCCAGGCTCTGCGCCTGACCGAAGTCATCACCGAAAGCTCGGAATTTCTGGAACGCGAGGCCAAGAACCGGGGCGTGCAGCTCTGTCTGGATCTGCCCGCCGACCTGCCGGAAATCATCTCGGACCGCGGCCAGTTGCAGCAGATTTTCCTGAATATTCTGGGCAATGCCCTGGATGCCGTCAGCGGCGTGGAGCAGGGCGGCCGCATTGAGGTGAGCTGCGCGTGTTCCGGCGCGGGCGCTGTGACCGTGAGCGTGAAGGATAACGGCAAGGGCATGCCGCCGGACGTGCTCAAGCATATTTTCGAACCTTTCTATTCCACCAAGAAGGACAAGGGCACGGGCCTCGGCATGTTCATCACCTACGGCATCGTGCGCCGTCTGGGCGGCGAAATTGTTGTGGAAAGCGAAGAAGGGCGGGGCAGCGTGATACGCATAATCCTGCCGCTGACGCCGCCCGAAGGCGCTGTGGAGGTCTGAGATGGCGCTGCGTATTCTTTTGGCTGACGACGAAAAGGAATTTGTGGAAACCCTGGCCGAACGCCTCACCTTGCGGGGGCATGAGCCGCGCGTGGTCTACGACGGGCCGTCGGCTCTGGCCGCCGTGGACGAGGCTCTGCCGGACGTGGCCGTGCTGGACCTGCTCATGCCCGGCCTGCCCGGCGACGAAACCCTGCGTCGGATCAAGGCCGCGCATCCCGATCTGCCGGTCATTCTGCTCACCGGGCACGATGCGGTCGACGACACGGGCGTGGCCCCGGCGGCCCAGGCCTTCGCCTGTCTGACCAAACCGCTGAGTTTCGCCGTTTTTCTGGAAACGCTGGAGGCCGCCGCCCAAAGCGCGCGGGACGCGCGGGGAGGCCAGTCATGAATGACAGCCAGTGCATGGCCCGCCTGCTGGCTTCGGCCGTCCACGATATGCGTAACGTCCTGGCCGTGATCCGCGAATCCGCCGGGCTGGCGCAGGATATGGCGGCCCTGGCCGGTGACGCCCTGCCCAGGGGCGAACGTCTGCTGGCGGCCCTGAGCGAAGTGCAGAACCAGATTTTGCAGGGCGCGGCCCTGGCCGAGGGCATGGAGTTCATGTCCCAGGCCGGAGGCGCGGAAAATGAAAATGCCGGGCCCTGCGATCTGGCCCGGGTCTGCCGGGTCTTCTGCCGCATGGCCGCGCGCCAGGCCAGGGCCGCGCAGATGCGTCTGGTCAGCGGCGAGAACGAGGAGCCTGTCTGGGCTCCGGCGCCGCCGCTGGAGGTGCTGCGCTCGTTGCTGGAGGTCTTTGACCTCTGCGCCTCGGTGGGCGGCCAGGTGACCCTCAGGTTCACGGCGGGCAGGCAGCAGAAGGCCGAGGGCGTGATCATCGAGGTGCTGGAAGGGGTCAACGCCGATCTGGCCTTGTCGGCTCTGACCGGCAGCCCGTTGCTCAACGGCCTCAGGCCCGGCTGGCAGGCCGTGCTGATGCCCTGGCGTGACGCGGGCGGGCGGTTTTTCCTTTCCCTCGCGGCCCGCGATGCTGAAAGTCAATCATAGTCAATACGATACCGGCCAGGCCGGACCAAGGAGCGGTTCATGACCAAGGAAGACATCAAAATTTTGCTGGTGGACGACGAGAAGCAGTTTGTGGACACTCTGGCCGAACGCCTGGCCATGCGCGGCTTTGAGGCCCGCGTGGCCTACGACGGCCCGGAAGCGCTCAAGGCTGTGGAACTGCCCACGGACGTCATTGTGCTTGACCTGCGCATGCCCGGCATGGATGGCTTTGAAGTGCTGCGCAACGTCAAGAAGAGCAATCCGCAGGTGCAGGTGATCATCCTCACCGGCCACGGCGGCGACGCCGAGGAACAGACCGCCTACCGCATGGGCGCGTATAATTTCCTCAGAAAACCCATGGATATCGAAGAATTGCTCAGCAGCATCCGCATGGCCTACCGCGACAAAGTGGAAAACGCCATGGTGGCGGTATCCCTGGCCGAGGGCGGCGATTTTGAGTCGGCCCGCGACGTTCTCAACGAGAAGGATCTGATGTCCGAGCACAAATAGCCCGGGGTAAAGGGCATGCGCGTACTGCTGGTTGACGACGAAGCGGCATTTGCCCGGCCTCTGGCCGAACGTCTGGAACTGCGCGGCATGGAAACCGGGGTGGCCCTTGATGCGGAGGCCGCCCTGGTCATGCTGGCCGAGGGCGAGTGGGATCTCGTCTTTCTGGACGTGGGCCTGCCGGGCATGGACGGCGTGACCCTGCTCAAGATTCTGCGCGAACGCTATCCTGATCTGGACGTGGTCATGCTTTCCGGCGCGGCGGACATGGGCAGGGCCGTGCAGGCCATGCGGCGCGGCGCGCGCAACTGGCTCTCCAAACCGGTGTCCGTGGACGGCGTGCTGGCAGAATGCGCCAAGGCGCGCGACCGGGCCCAGGCGCGGCGGCAGGCGGCCCGGCTGGCCGAGGCGGCGCGCCTGCGCAGCCTCGGGCGGGTGGCCGAGGGCGTGGCCCACGAGGTCAACAATCCGCTGAACATCATGGTTCAGGCCGCCGGTCTGATCAAGGACAGCCTGGACGACCCGGAAGCCGCCGTCCTGCCGGATCTGGAGGAATTGCGCACCGCCGTGGACACCATCCGCGCGCAGAGCCTGCGCGTGCGCGAGATCACCCGCAAGCTGCTCATGGTGGGGCACGGCCTGGACGGGCGCGTGCAGCCGCTGGATGTGCCCGAAATCCTCGCCCGCGTGCTGGAGTTGACCCGCTCCCGCCTGGACGGCGCGGGCGTGCGCTGCGAACTGGATTTCCCGCCGGAAACGCGCGCGGCGCGGCCCTTGGGATCGGCCCTGGAGTTACAGCAGATTTGTCTGCATCTGGTGGAGAACGCTCTGGACGCCATGCCCGAGGGCGGCCTGCTGCGCATTGCGGCCCGTGTGCGCCGCGAGGAAGGGGCCGGGGACGCGGCGCAGGGCGGCGAAGAGCGGGGTTGGTATGAGCTGCGGGTGGCGGACAGCGGGCACGGCATCGCCCCGGATGTGCTGCCCCATATTTTTGAGCCTTTTTTCAGTACCCGCGAGAGCTGTGGCTCCAAGGGGCTTTCGGGCCGGTACGCGGGCCTGGGACTGACTGTGGCCCGCTCCCTGGCGCATGGGCGCGGCTATGAGCTGACCGCCGTCAACGGCGCGGACGGCGGCGCGGTATTCACGCTCCTGCTGCCGCTGGGAACTGATGGAATTTCCATATAAAAACGGTTCGGTACGGATTTCGATCCGCGCGCGGATAAGCTTCACGCGAAAACGGCGTTTCGAATGTGACTTTCGAAACGCCGTTCTTTTTGTTTCAGGTCATGCGGACCCGGCAAAGGATTCAGCGGGGCAGGGGCACGTCCGTCAGAAAGCCCGCGGCCATGGTTCTGGCGATCAGCGCGCCCGAGCCGTCAAAAATCTGCACGTCATAGCTCTGCACATGCTGGCCGTCGCGCACTACGCGGGCTTCCGCCGTGAGCGGGCCGGTTTTGCCGGGGCGTAGAAATTCAATGGTGGTGCTCAAGCTGACCACGCCGGTTTCCCGGTCGGCATTGGCCGCCGCGCCGAAGGCCACGTCGGCCAGGGCAAAGATGGCTCCGCCG
The DNA here is from genome assembly GCF_009696265.1 of Desulfovibrio porci. Taxonomy (NCBI): domain Bacteria; kingdom Pseudomonadati; phylum Thermodesulfobacteriota; class Desulfovibrionia; order Desulfovibrionales; family Desulfovibrionaceae; genus Desulfovibrio; species Desulfovibrio porci. Next base: position 222,812 of record NZ_VUMH01000004.1, on the reverse strand, counting down.
TGGGCCACGCCCATGCCGTTTTTATGGTTCTCGGTCAGGGGCATGCTCACCTTGGCGTAGCCCCGGCTGGCGCTTTCAATGCTCATTTGCAGGTGGCGCATCAGTTTATCGTGTTTGGCAACGTAATTTTCCATACTACTCTCCGCTGGTTCAAAAAAGGGGGCCGAAAGCTGCCGCTTCCGGCCCCGGACTGATAATGACAAATTCGCTTCGCGGCGTTTAGGCCGCCGCAGGCTGGTTTTCAAGAAAATTCGCCGGGCGGCACGACACGAAAATCAGTCGTTGCGCCGCTGTTTGTTTACCTAACCTGTTTCGCAGCCAGGGGAAAGGCCCTTTCCGGGCAGCCTTCGCCCCACTGACGGCGCGGCAAGGCTGCGGCCTGCTTCTGATTTTCGGAACTGCCGATTTTGCGGCAGCCGCAGAGGGCGGAATGGGCCGGGGGTCACTCCACCTGCTGAATGCCGTCCAACTTCCAGGTGCCGCCCGCTATGGGGCGCACAAAATGCCAGACTTCGCGTACCGAGGACGGAGCCTGCTGGTCCGGACTCTCGCGCAGCAGCACGTCAAAGAAAACCTGGGCGCGCTGGTCGTCGCCGTCGTTTTCCACACCCAGCAACTGGGCGTTGACCAGCAGCACTTCCGTGGTGCTCGGCGTGGGCTCGGCCGCCAGTTGCTCGCGTACGGCGTCCAGCACGGCGGGCGTTGCGAACTGGGCGATATCGTTCAGATCGCGCTTATCCCATGAATGCTGCAAGCGGTTGTAGGCCATCTTGGCTCCGCGCAGAAATTCATCCACGTCAAAGCCCTGGGGCACGTCCACGCGCGGCGCGGCGTCAAAGTCCTGCGCTTGGTCCGCGCCGCCCCGGCCCGTGTCGCGCAGCACGTCCCAGCCGGAGGCCGCGTTGTCGCGGCGCATGCCCTGGGAGGCGCTGTCCTCGCGCAGGTCGCCGTGCAGACCGCCCATGGCCGCGCCCTGCGCTCCGGCCCCGGCGGGCGCGGGAGCCTGCCGGTTACGGAAGCGGGCGAAGAGCTTGAGCCCGAGGAAGACCAGCAGGCCGATGAGAATGATGTCCATAAAGCCGCCGCCCGAGAAGCCGTTGCCCGCAAGCAGGGAACCGAGCAGGGTGCCGGCCAGCAGACCGCCGAACAGGCCGCCCATGCCGCCGAACATGCCGGGGCGCTGCGCGGCCTGACCGGCCTGCGCCTGGTTCATGGGCTGGCGTTGCGCGCCGGGCGTCTGCTGGCGCATGGTCGGCGCGGGCGCGGGCTGGCTCATGAAGGGTTTGCCGCCGAAGGAGCGGCCGCCGCCCATGCGCGCGGCGTCGGCCGATTCGGGCAGGGTAAGGACAAAGGCGGAAAAAAACAGAAATATTGCGATCAGAATGGCACTTGCTTTCATGCAAAAACTCCCGTTGCGGGGGTGGGTTGATGTGAGGCGCGGCTTCACGTCACTGCGCGCAGTATGTATACTATATGGATTTTTGGGGAAAAAGCAAGATCGCCGTCTTGGAGGAAAATTTGTCCACCCGCCGGATGAATATCACGCTTACTTAGGGCATCGAAGCGGATTTTTTGCCTTGTTTTTTGAGATCATGTATCCTTTGCTTTATTTCAGCGGCAGCCTGCTTCATTTCTTCGGTCTGTGGCTGCCTGCCTGCAATTTCAGATAATTGCTCAGTGAGACTCTCCAATTCATCCTGAATGGCTTCCATTGTTTCCGCATCGCCTTCACAGCGATTGACATTTATTTTTCCAGAGGCGTCCATTCCAAGGGCTTCGCGGAATTCAAGCGCAAGGTGTTTCCCTTCATCAGAAATATCTACAGTATCAACCCCGCCGTTATTATCCCTTTGCGCAGCAGTGAACGTCCTGTGATAGTTCAAGATATTCTGAGTTGACTGTGCTCTCATGTCGCCTTGTACGGAACCATTCAGGAAATTTACACTATCCATAAACTATCCCTCCCGCACACGGAATTTTTTTCCTTGCTGACCTATCAAATAAGCAAGATACATGCCCCTGAGTCAGCCGGCTCCTGCTTCGCCTGCGGGGATCGCAAACAAAGAGGGCCGGACAATGCCCGGCCCGTTAGTGGCGCAACAGATGGAAAAGAGCTGTCTCAGCGTTTGCGGGCTTCGGCAGTCGCGCCGTCCACATAGAGCCAGAACAGCGCGCCCAGTTCCAGAGGCTTGGGCTGACCGTCCGGTCCTTTGAGCGGATCACCGGCGGCAGTGGCCGCGCAGCACCACCAGCCCGGCTGATTGAGCACAAAGGCGAAGCGTCCTTCGCCGTCGGTGCGGGCCGCCAGCTCCTCATGCCAGGGCGTGGGCGCGTTCTGTTTGTCCGTGTTGATCCGGGCCATGCGCACCGGCGCATTGTCCAGAGGCTTGCCGTTGAACAGCACGCGGCCGGAAAAGAGGGCCGGGGCGGTCAGGCCGAAGGCACGGGTCAGGGGTTGGATTTCAAAGCGCTGTCCCACGGGCAGTTCCCAGCCGCGCTCCACGCCGTACACGGGCAGGGTGGTTTTGACGTAATGCTGCACAAAGCGGTCGCGGGCGGCATCCCACCAGGGGCGGGCCTCAATGATGAACTGGTAGAGGCCGGGTCGGCTCAGAGCCACATTGGCCCCCCATGCCTTCTGATCCAGGTAGCGGATTTCCTCCACGTCGCCCAGCAGGTCATGCCGTTCGGGCTGGAGCACGCCGTCCTTGACGGGCGTATTGTCGTCATAGCGCAGCACCGCGAAAAGCTGCGGCATGTCCATGGGCAGGCCTTCATGCCGGAAGGGACGCATCATGCTGATCAGCACGTCCACTTCCTCGCTGATGGGCGGCGTCTGGAGCTCTCCTTCGTCGTTGGCCGCGTCGGCGGATACCGGGACTGTGGCATTCCGCCCGGCGGCTTCCACAGCTTTGGCGGCGTCGGGGGTGGCCGGAATTTGTCCGTCGGCCTGCTGCTTGGCCTTGCCCGCACCGTCCTGCGGCTTTGGGGGCTGGACGGCCTCAGGCGCTGCTTTGGCCGGGGCCTGGACCGCGTTTTGTTCCGCAGTGTTTTTTTTCTGCTCTTCCTTGGCCTTGGCCGGAGCTTCGATGCCGGGCTGACTGGGCACCAGCAGGGTCATCTGGGCTGAAGCGGGGCGCGCGGCCGCAAGGCAGCACAGAAATGCGAGCAGGAACAGACGCGACGGAAACGGCAAAGACAACAGGCGGTGAAGAGAGAAAAAGGCGCGCGGCATGAGATCTCCCAAAGGCATTACAAACCCGCGCCGCGCGAAGATGCGGGCACGGGCGCGGCGTTTGCGGTCAGGAGCGCCGCGCCGCGCCCACCATAGCAAAAGGGTCGGGCGTTGTCATGCCTGCGGCGGGCTTCAACCGTGCCTCGGCGTCCGTGCGACGAAGAGCGCGCGCACCTGCAGGGCCCCGGCCGAGCGCAGGGCCAGACAGGCCGCCGCCAGGGTGCTGCCTGTGGTCATCACGTCGTCAATCAGCCAGAGGCGCAGGCCGTGGGCCTGGGGCGCGGCCTGAAAAGAGTCCAGCACATTGCGGCGGCGCAGGGTGGCGGACAATCCGGCCTGCGGCGGGCCTGTTTTCGTGCGGCGCAGCAGCTCCGGGCGCAGAGGCAGGCCCGTAAGACAATGTAGCGCCTTGGCCAGCTCGTGAGCCTGATTGAAACCCCGGCGGCGCAGATGGGCCGGGTGTTGCGGCACGGCCAGCAGCGCGTCGGGAGACGGCAGACAGCGGGAAGCTTCCAGCAGACAGGCTCCGAGCAACGGAGCCAGGGAGAGTTCCCCATCGAATTTGAGCCGCAGCAAGGCGTCGCGTAACGCATCGCAATACAGGCCGTAATAGGCCAGGCTGTCCCAGGGCGGATCATCATTCAGGCATTGGCCGCAACGGCTCTCCGGGTCGGGCCGGGACAATGCGACGGCTTGGCCCGACGCGCGCGCTTCTGCCGTGGGCAGGCCGCAACGCGGACAGCGCGGCCCCCGGTATGGGGAAAACAGCGTCCGGCATGCCGGACAGAGCGGCGCGGCGGCCCCCGCGACGTCGTCGTTCGCGGAAGCGCCGAGGGCGTCTCCGGCGGGCAAAAAAGGGCGCAGGCAGTGCGCGCAACGCGTCTGGCTCAGCCCCAGAATATGGCCCCAACGCCGTAGAAGGCCGGGGATCACTCCACGCGTCCGTCTTTCGCCCGGGCCGTAACCCTCTCACCCCAATGGCGTCCCCAGGCGCGCAACGCATCGCAGACCGCCGGTCGCGCCCACAGGTCTTCCGGCTTGTCCAGGCCGCGCAGCAGGCGTGTGTCCTGAATACGGGCGTTTTGCGGAGCCAGAAAGTATTTGAGGGTCAGCAGAGCGCCGTTGAACAACTGGCCGCCGCGCGGCCTTCCGGCGGCCAGGGCCGCCAGCACGGGCTTGGGCGGAAGGAGGGACTCGCCGCCCTTGGCGGCGTCGGCCTGCGACCGCGCGGCCCAGAAACGCTGCCCCCGGTCGATGAAGGCTTTGAAACGGGCGGGCAGGGCGTAAAAGTAGACAGGCGCGGCCAGCAGCACCAGAGGCGCGGCCTGAAGCAGGGAAAACAGCTCTTCGGCCTGATCTCCGTTCTTGGCCAGCACGCAGTTGTGCGGGGGACGGGAGCAGGCCCCGCAGCCGATGCAGGGGGCGATGGCGTAGCGGCGCAGGGGCTCAAGGCGCACCCCGGCCCCGGCCTCGACCGCGCCTTCGGCGAAAAGGCGGGCCAGGTTGTCGGAAACGCCGTCAGGCCGGGGGCTGCACAAAAGCGCCAGAATCCGGTTCACGCCCCGAACTCGCCGCAGAAGGGATTGTTTCTGCGCTCGTCGCCGATGCTGGTGGCCGGGCCGTGGCCGGGATAGACCGTGGTGTCGTCCGGCAGCTTGAAAAGCACGTCCGCGATGGAATGCAGCAGGGTGGCCTGGTCGCCGCCGGGGAAGTCCGTGCGGCCCATGGAGCGGTAAAAGAGCGCGTCGCCGGTGAAGACCAGCTTTTCCGCCGGAAAGTACAGGGAGACCCCGCCCGGCGTGTGACCCGGCGTCTCCAGCACCCGGCACTCCATGCCGCCGAAGTCGGCTTGCCCCGTGGGCATGGGCAGGCTGTCGAAAGGCGGCACCGGCGGGAAGCCCCAGATGCCGCCCCTGCCGGATTCGGTTTCGGCCAGGCTGTCGTCGCCCGTGGGGGCGTAGACCACGGCCTTGGTGGCTCCAGCCAGTTCGGCCACGCCGTAAAGGTGGTCGAAGTGCCTGTGGGTGAGACAGATGGCGGACAGAGCGAGCTTGTGTTCCGTCAGATATTCAAGCATGGGCGCGGGCTCGCCGCCCACGTCCACGGCCACGGCCCGTTCTGCATTGTGGATAAGATAACTGTTGGTCTGCAAGGGGCCCAGAGGGAAGGTGGCTACAGGCATGTGATGTCCTCTGCGGAATGAAGTGAATATATATTCGCATGTTATACCAGGGGGGCGGCGCGGGCAAGAGGCTGGTGGAGCGGGTCAGGGCCTGACGCGCATGCTCCGGCAGCGCAGTTCAACCGCGACGGGGGCAATGCAGTGTATCGCCGCCACATTTGAGAAAGAAGCCGGAAAATCCGTACTGTATTGCCCTCAAGCGTATTTTCCATTGGTTTGAGCGTCGTGCTCAAGAGCTCTTTCGAACAACTCTCCAAGACGGGAAGATTACCTCGGAGTGACTGTTGAGATGTTCCGGAAACGGGCCTTCATCCGGCGACGCAACTGCGCTGAACCGCAGGATGAAGGCCCTGCATTGCTCAGCGCGCGGGCCAGATCACCCGATGGACGTCGGCCGGGCCGCGTTCCGCCGTGCGCTGATACTGCACCGCCGGAGAGCCGAACAGCATGGCGTAGCCAAGTTCGTGCGTCTCCGGAATGCCCAGGCGGGGGATCAGTTCGGGCAGCACCAGCCGCAGACACCAGTAGAGCAGGCCGCACCAGACCGTGCCCAGGCCGCCGCTCTGGGCCATGAGTTCAAAATACGAAAGATAGATCAGCGAATCCTGTTCCCGGCAGGGGGCGTCCTTGGCATTGGAGACCAGAATGCAATGGGGCGCGTGCCGGAAAATGGGGTCCAGCCCCTTGCGCCAGAGTTCCGGCGCGCTGGAGAAAAACTGGCGGCGCGGATTTTCCGGCATGCGGTTTTCCCGTACCAGGTCTTCCAGGCGCTGGTACACTTCCTTCCGGAAGGCGTCCATGCTCGCCGTGTCGTCAATGACCGTCACCCACAGCTGGCGCGCGTTGACGCCGGTGGGCGCGTGCGCCGCCACGTCCAGCACCCGGCGGAGCAGGGCGGGGTCCACGTTTTCCTGTTTATAGCGGCGCACGGAGCGGCGGCCCTTCATCAGGGTAGCCACCTGCTCCGGCGCGGGCAGGCGTCCTTTCAACGGTTCGCTTTCCGCCGGGTCATGCCCCAGAATGGAAATGGCCCCGGTGGGGCAGACGGCCAGACAATGCAGGCAGCGCATGCAGTGCTCCTCATTGGGGATGGACGGATACTCGCCCTCCATCTGAATGGCCTGGGGCAGACAGTCCTCGGCGCAGGCGCCGCAGGAAACACACAATTCTTTATCGACAGTAAAATACAACATTATAAGCTCCTTTGCGGGCGCAGACCGCCCGACAGGGTCATGATAGACGGGCGGTGCCCGCCTGACAAGCGGGGCGGTATGGGTAAACCTTCAGCACGGGCGTTCGATAAAATAGAGAGGGAGTCCAGAGCGGCAATTCCGCCGCTTGGGTGCGGGAGTGGAGGAAGGGGGCGCGGTATGGGCGTGGACGGCATCAATGTCATGGCCAGAAATTTTGTTTCCAGCGACAGCCAGGAATCCAAATACAGCAGGGCCCGGCAGGTCGCCGCCGAAGCGCGCGGCCAGATGGCCAACCGTCAGAACAGCCTGCTTGCGGCGGGTATGGCGGCCTGCGCGGCCGCCGATCCCGACGGGGGGCATATGAGCCGCAGGGTTCTCGAAGGGCAGAAAGCCGCCCGCCGGATGCAACTGGACAAACAGCAGAATGTGGCGGAAAAATCCCGGGACAATCTGGACGAACTCAAAAAGCGTCTGGAAGAAAAAGCCAAAGAAGCCCGGCAGCATACGGATGAGCAGGGGAACGCCGAGGACGGGCGGGAAACGCCTTTGGATGTGGAAACCGGCTCTGTGGGCAGCGCCGCCGCTGTCGCGAGCCCGTCGGCAACCAGCCTTGCGGCGGCCGGGCATGCTGCCGTGCCCACGGTCAGCACGGAAAACAGCGCGGTGATCAACGCGGCCGCGCCAACGGGGAACGCCATAACTGCGGCAAGCCCTGTGCCCGGTGAGCTTAACCTGGCCGTGTAAGGACTGATTTTTGAAAACGCAGACGGCGCGCGTTCTTCATTGGAAGGGCGCGCGCCGTTTTTTGCGGGGGCGAACATTTATTGCAGGAAGGGCAGGCCGAGCACCGCGCCCGTGGACACCGCCACCTGCATGAGCACCTGGGAAATATCCTTGACGGCCTGCATGTTCTTGGATTCCACCTTGGGCAGCACCAGAATCTGGTCGCCCGCCCTGATGGCGTCGCCGTTTTGGGATACCGAGCCGTTCTGGTGCATGATCAGCACATGGTCGCGGTCGGCCCGGTTGCTGTAGCCGCCCGCGCCCTTGACGTAATCCCCGAGATCCTTGTCTTCGCTCCAGAGCATGGCCTGGGGCACCATGACTTCGCCGCTGACCAGCACCACGTCGCTCTTGCCGGGGATCACGATGATGTCGCCGTCCTCCAGCGCCAGCTTGCCGCTGGCCGCGCCGTTGTCCAGCACCACCACGCCCTCAGGTTCCACGTTTTTGGCCCGCTCCACGAATTTGGCGATCATCTCCGCTTCCTTGGCCCGGATCTGGGATTCCTCGGAGCTGGAGGACGAGGCCGTGAGCGCGGTCTCCTCCAGGCGGCGCAGGGAGTCGGCAATGGCTTTCTTCTGCCGGGCGGCGACGCTCTTGCGCTTGATGTACATGGCCTTGAGATTGGCCCGCCCCGGCTCCACGGCGATGAAGTTCTGCACGTCCTTCAGGCGCGCCCCCCGGCGCACCGGAAAGCGCGAGGTGCCGCGCACCGCGCCCTGCACCTCGATCATCATGGTGGCGCCCGTGGCGTCAGCCATGAACTGCACGCGGTCGCCGTCCTCAAGGGTGAGGTGGCGCAGTTCCTTGAGCGGCAGATAGGTGGCGTAGGGCGCGCCGTTGCGCGTGCCGTTGAGGGATATGTGCGAGGCCTGGCGTTCGGGTTCGGCCAGTTCCATGAGCGTCGCGCCCGTAGCCTGCCCCTTGAGAAATTCAAAGCGCGCGGCATTGCGCACCGCCCCTGTGGCCGTGACTGTGGGACCCTTGTCGCCCACCACCAGTGTGTCGCCTTCCAGCAGGCGCACGGCGGGCAATTCGCCCCGCCGCACAAAGGGATAGAGATCCAGGCTGCTGACCACGTTACCGTCGCGCATCAGGCGCACAGCCCGGTAGCTGCCGCGCGATGGATCAATGCCGCCGGCCTTGTCCAGAAAGCTGAGCACCGGATCATTGGGCGAGCCCGTGTAGCGGCCCGGTTTGGCGACGCCGCCGGTCACAAAGACGGACACGGGCCGGGCGTCCAGCGGCGCCACGTAGACCTGGGTGTCGGCATGGCCGGTGGCCGCCAGCTTGCTGCGCAGATCGTCCACCAGCTTGTCGTGGGCCAGGCCGGCCACAGGCAGCGGACCCACTTCCGGCAGGTCGATACGGCCCTGCGCATCCACAGTGAAGGTGCCGTCCACGTTGAGGGCGCCGCCCCAGAGGCGCAGCACCACGCGATCGCCGGGAGCCACCGCGCCGCCATCCTGGCCTTTGGCGAAATTGCCCTGGAAAAGATTGGCCCCGTAGGGCTGCACGTTGTCGGCGGCCCGGGCGCTCCCGCAGACAAGGCCCACAAGAAGAAAAGCAAAAATGAGGCGGAATGAGTTGAGCATAGCTGTGATCACGCCATTTGTTTACGCATGTCGCGCGGCGTGAACGCGGCATGGACTGCACCGGGCGGCAGCCTGAAAGGACGATTTTTGCTTTCTGGCAAGGAAGAAGACGATTGCGGCTCAGGAATAGTACCCTTGGGTACAGGCCTGGGCCGCAATCGCCTTCTGACGCAGTCCAGAAGGCAAAAGGCGTTCTTTCCGTCAGGGGGTATCGATGCCCTGCCCCCAGACACGAGGCGCCATCCGCCACTGCCCTTCGGCATTCCGGCAGATGACCACGACTTCGGCTTCTCTCTGCCCGGCCAGCACAGTGGCCCGTTTGCAGCTCTCGCCCTTGGCCGAGGTGAAGCTGTCGTCCAGGGTGACGCGGACGTTCTTGCCGAAGTCCGGATCGTCCAGGGTGGTGGAATCGCCGCTGTCGGCGGAAGCAAGATAGGCTTCCACCGGACCGGGCTGATAGGCCGGCGGCGGGGGCGGGTCGGAGAAGAGGCCGCAACCGGCCAGCGGCAGGAAAAGCCCCAAAGCCAGCGGCAGAACCGCCCAGGCGGGCGGCGGGCCGGGGAATCGTCTGTTCATGGATACGCGCTCCGTCGTAGAGACAGGGATGCCGCGCGGGGTGACTGACGCAAAGCCGCGCGCTGTCCGTTCATCTTGCAGAGAAAAAGACTCCTGTCAATTCTCCGCGGGAATGCGCGCCGCGCATCTCCGCGTCAGCAATACGCGGCCGGGAAGCGTTGTTTAATCGCTCAATTTATTCCCAAAAGAAAAGTTTCACTTTGCACTTTTAGTGAATGCCTGCTATATGTTGCTAAAAACATATGAATGGAGAATTCTTTCATGTCCAAACCGGCCGCCATGAAAACCATTGATGTGCGCGACGCTGTGGGCAGCGTGCTCTGTCATGACATTACCCGTATCGTGCCGGGGCAGAGCAAGGGGCCGGTCTTCCGCAAAGGCCATGTGGTGCGGGAGGAAGACATCCCGGTACTGCTGGAAGTGGGCAAGGAACATCTTTACGTTTTTGAGCCGCAGCCGGGCCTGGTGCATGAAAACGAGGCCGCGGCCCGCATTGCGGCGGCCACGGCCGGAGCCAACATTCTGCTCAGCGAACCCAAGGAAGGGCGGATCAATTTTTCCGCCGCCTGTGACGGCCTGCTGCGGGTGGATGTGGCCGCGCTCGGCCGCATCAACAGTCTGGGCGAAATCACCCTGGCCACGCTGCACAGCCTGCAAAAGGTGGACAAGGGCCGGGAGGTGGCGGGCACCCGCGTTGTGCCCCTGCTGATTGACGATGAAAAGCTGCGCGCCCTTGAGGTCATGGTCAGAGGCCCGGTGGTGGAAGTGCTGCCCCTGCGGCGTTTTCAGGTGGGCATGGTCACCACGGGCAGCGAAGTCTTTTACGGGCGGATTCAGGACGGGTTCGGCCCGGTGCTGCGGAAAAAATTCGCAGCCCTGGGCAGCGCGGTCATGGGCCAGACCCTGACCAGCGACGAGGTGGAAATGACCGCCTCGGCCATCAGGGATTTCCTGCAACAGGGCGCGGATATGGTGGTGGTCACCGGCGGCATGTCGGTGGATCCGGACGACCGCACTCCGGCGGCCATCCGCGCCGCCGGGGCGGAAGTGGTCAGTTACGGCGCGCCCGTCTATCCGGGGGCCATGTTCCTGCTGGCCTACGTCCGGACGCCCAAGGGACGCGTGCCGGTGCTGGGTCTGCCCGGCTGCGTCATGTATCACAAGGCGAGCATTTTTGACCTGCTGGTGCCGCGCCTGCTGGCCGGACTCGAGGTGACGGCGGAAGACGTGGCCGTGCTGGGGCACGGCGGGTTCTGCTCCGCCTGTCCGCAGTGTCACTATCCCATTTGTCCTTTCGGCAAATGAATTCTGGGGCGGATTGGCCGCTTCAGGCAACGTTATCCATACATTCTAAGGAGTCGCGCATGGAAACAAAAACTCTTGTGGTCAATGGCATTCCCAGACGATTGCTGGTCAACCCCGACGACAGCCTGGTTGACGTGTTGCGCGGGCAGTTGCAGTTGACGAGCGTCAAAGTGGGCTGCGGCAAGGGCCAGTGCGGCGCCTGTACCGTGATTCTGGACGGCAAGGTGGTGCGCTCCTGCATCGTCAAAATGCGCCGCGTGGCGGAAAACGCCGCCGTCACCACCCTGGAAGGCATCGGCACGCCCACCTGCCTGCATCCTTTGCAGCATTCCTGGATTTACCACGGCGCGGCGCAGTGCGGTTTCTGCACGCCGGGCTTCATCGTGTCGGCCAAGGGCCTGCTGGATGAAAATCCCAATCCCAGCCGTGAGGACGTGCGCGACTGGTTCCAGAAACATCACAATATTTGCCGCTGCACCGGCTACAAACCGCTGGTGGACGCGGTCATGGACGCGGCGGCCGTGATGCGCGGCGCAAAAACCCTGGAGGACATCCAGTTCAAGATGCCCGCCGACGGTCGCATCTGGGGGTCGCGCATCCCCCGGCCCAGTGCCGTGGCCAAGGTCACGGGCGTGGCGGAATTCGGCGCCGACGCCGCTTACCGTCTGCCGCCCGACACCCTGCATCTGGCCCTGGCCCAGGCCAAGGTTTCCCATGCCGTCATCAAGGGCATCGACACCTCCGAAGCCGAAAAGATGCCCGGCGTCTACCGGGTGCTGACCCATAAGGACGTCAAGGGCAAAAACCGCATCACCGGCCTGATCACTTTCCCCACCAACAAGGGTGACGGCTGGGAACGGCCCATCCTGAATGACTCCAAGATCTTCCAGTACGGCGACGCCCTGGCCATCGTCTGCGCGGACAGCGAGTGCAACGCCCGCGCCGCGGCGGAAAAGGTCAAATTCGATCTGGAACTGCTGCCCGAATACATGAGCGCGCCCGAGGCCATGGCCCCGGACGCCATTGAAATCCATCCCGGCACGCCCAACGTCTACTACGACCAGAACGAAGCCAAGGGCGAGGACACCAAACCCTTCTTCGACGATCCCGCCAATGTGGTGGCGGAAGGCAGCTTCTACACCCAGCGGCAGCCCCATTTGCCCATTGAGCCGGATGTGGGCTACGGCTACATCAATGAACAGGGCCAGGTGGTCATCCACTCCAAATCCGTGGGCATCCATCTGCACGCCCTGATGATCGCGCCCGGCCTGGGCCTGGAATTCCCCAAGGATCTGGTCCTGGTGCAGAATACCACGGGCGGCACTTTCGGCTACAAGTTCAGCCCCACCATGGAAGCCCTGATCGGCGTGGCCGTCATGGCCACGGGCCGTCCCTGCCACCTGCGCTACAACTATGAACAACAGCAGCAGTACACCGGCAAGCGTTCGCCCTTCTGGACCACCATGCGCTACGCCGCCAACAAGCAGGGCAAAATCCTGGCCATGGAAACGGACTGGTCCGTGGACCACGGCCCGTATTCCGAATTCGGCGACCTGCTGACCCTGCGCGGCGCGCAGTACATCGGCGCGGGCTACGGCATCCCCAACATCCGGGGCAAGGGCCGCACCGTGGCCACCAACCACTGCTGGGGCGCGGCCTTCCGCGGCTACGGCGCGCCGGAGAGCGAATTCCCCTCCGAAGTGCTCATGGACATGCTGGCCGAGAAGCTGGGCATGGACCCCTTTGAACTGCGCGCTCTGAACTGCTACAAAGAAGGCGACACCACGCCCACCGGGCAGGTCCCCGAAGTCATGAGCCTGCCGGAGATGTTCGACATCATGCGGCCCAAATACGAAGCCGCCAAAAAACGCGCGGCCGAAAAATCCACCCCCGAAGTCAAACGCGGCGTGGGCGTGGCTCTGGGCGTGTACGGCGCGGGCCTGGACGGCCCGGACACCTCCGAAGCCTGGGTGGAACTCAATGAGGACGGCGGCGTGACCGTGGGGTCCTCTTGGGAAGATCACGGCCAAGGCGCGGATTCCGGAGCGCTGGGCACGGCCCACGAAACCCTGCGTCCCTTGGGCGTCCCGGCGGACAAAATCCGCCTGGTGATGAACGACACCAGCAAGACGCCCAACTCCGGCCCGGCGGGCGGTTCGCGTTCCCAGGTGGTCACGGGCAACGCCATCCGCGTGGCCTGCGAAGCCCTTATGGAGGGCATGCGCAAGCCCGCCGGCGGCTTCCTGGACTATGAGGGCATGAAGGCCGAAGGCCGCGCGTTGCGCTATGACGGCAAGTGGTCCGCCCCGGCCAAGGATTGTGACGCCAACGGTCAGGGCAGCCCCTTCGCCTGCTACATGTACGGCCTGTTCATGGCCGAAGTGGCCGTGGAAAAGGCTACCGGCAAAACCCAGGTGGAAAAGCTCACCTGCGTGGCCGACATCGGCGAACTGTGCAACGAACTGATCGTGGACGGCCAGATCTACGGCGGTCTGGCGCAGGGCGTGGGCCTGGCCCTGTCCGAGGACTATGAGGACATCAAGAAGCACAGCACCATGGGCGGCGCGGGCATTCCTTCCATCCAGATGATTCCCGACGACATGGAAATCGTCTATGTGAAGACTCCGCGTAAGGACGGCCCGCACGGCGCGTCGGGCGTGGGCGAAATGCCCCTCACCGCGCCGCACCCGGCCATTATCAACGCCATCTATAACGCCTGCGGCGCGCGCATCACGCACCTGCCCGCCTATCCGGAAAAGGTGCTGGAAGCCATGCCCAAGTAAAACAACCCGAAAACAGGGGGGAGGGCAACCTCCCCCTTTCATTTCCGCCTGTGGAGTGAGGCCGCTACGCATGGATCAGAACCGTCTGCACGAAATCGAAGCCCGCTGTACCCAGGAAAGTCCGCCGCACTGCCGGTCGGCCTGTCCGTTCAATCTGGACGTGCGGGGCTTTATGGCCCGCATGGCCGAAGGCCGCCCGGCCGAGGCCCGCAAGCTTCTGGAGCGCCACCTGCCCCTGCCGGGCGTGTTGGCCCGGATTTGCGATCACCCCTGCGAGAGCGTCTGCCTGCGCCTGGATCTGGGCGGCAGCCTGGCCATCCACGCCCTGGAGCAGGCCTGCGCGCGCGCCGTGGGCACGCAAAGCCGATCCCTGCCCATGCCGCGCAAGAAGTTCCGCCTGGCTGTGCTGGGCGCGGGGCTGGCGGGGCTGGCGGCGGCCTGGGACCTTTCGCGCAAAGGCTATCCGGTGACGGTTTTCTATCAGGGCGACCCGCAAAGCGCTTTGTTGGCGCGGTATCCGGCCCTGCGCCCCGGAGGCGCAGACGGGGCGGACGGTGATCCCCTGGCCGAAGACTGGGAACTGCTGGCCCGCCAGAAGGTGGAGTTCAGCCCGTCGCCGCTGGATGCGGACTGCCTGGCGCAGGCTGAAAAAACCTTCGACGGTCTGCTCATTGATGCCGGAGCGGCCCCGGATCTGGCCCCGTCACGGGAAAGCCTGGACGCGCGGACCCTGCACTGGCGCGACAATATCTGTTGCGCGGGCTGGCCCGGCCGAACGCCCACGGGACATGCCTGCGCCTCGGCCTCGGCGGAAGCCGGCGAGGGCCGCCACGCCGCCCAGACTCTGGAGCGGCTGGTGGGCAAGGTATCGCTCACGGCGGCGCGCGAAAAGGCGCAGGGCCCGCTGCACACCCCGCTGGACGGCATTGTTCCGTTGGAGCGGGTGGAGCCCTCCGGCCCGCTCTATACGCCGGAAGAGGCGGCCCTGGAGGCCGGACGCTGTCTGCAGTGCCAGTGCCTGATCTGCGTGAAGGAATGCGTCTATCTGCAAAAATACAAGGGCTATCCGCGCGTCTACGCCCGCCAGGTTCATAATAACGCCTCCATCGTCAAGGGTCTGCACACGGCCAACGCTTTGATCAACGGCTGCGCGCTCTGCGGGCAGTGCGAGGAATTGTGCCCGGAGAATTTCTCCATGGCCGAACTTTGCCTGGCGGCGCGCGAGGATATGGTACAGCGCGATTTCATGCCGCCCTCGGCCCATGAATTCGCCTTGGAGGACATGGAAAACGCCTCCGGGCCGGAATGCGCCCTGGTGCTGCCGGATTCCGCGCTGCCCGAGGGCGGACGGGCGTCATGGCTGTTTTTTCCCGGCTGCCAACTGGCAGCCTCGTGCGGGGAGCAGACAGCCGCGCTTTATGATTTTCTGCACGCGTCCCTGCCGTACCGCGACGGTCGGGGCGGCGTCTCCCTGCTGCTTTCCTGTTGCGGCATCCCGGCGCGCTGGGCCGGGCGCGAGGCCCTGTTCGCGCGGCATACGGCCCGGCTCAAAGAGCAGTGGGAAGCGCTGGGACGGCCCCGGATCATGGCGGCCTGCTCCTCCTGCCTGAGTGCCCTGCGCCAGGCCCTGCCCGGGGCGGAGGCCGTGTCCGTCTGGGAAGTGCTGGACGGTCTGCCCCTGCCGCCGCGCCGCGAAGGGAACGGCGGAGCTCCGGCAGCGGAGGCTTTTTCCATCCACGATCCCTGCACGGCCCGTTGGGACACGGTCTGGCTGGAGGCCGTGCGCAGTCTGGCCCGTAAATGCGGCGCGCGCCTTGAAGAACCGCGCCTGACCGGCGCGACTACCGCCTGTTGCGGCTACGGCGGCCTGGTCTGGTGCGCCCAGCCCGAACTGGCCCGGGAGATGAGCGGGCATCGCGCCGCCGAGCTGCCGTATCCGGCGCTGACCTCCTGCATCATGTGCCGGGACCGTCTGGCGGCGGGCGGCAAGGAAAGCTGGCACCTGCTGGACCTGCTTTTCCCCGGACCGGACGCGGAGGAGGATGCGGACAAGGGCAGCCGCAAGGGGCCCGGGCTGTCGGCCCGTCGGGCCAACCGGGCGGCCCTGCGCCGCCGCCTGCTGCGCGACTGGATGGGGGAAAACCTGCCGGAACCGGCTTTGGGCGCGTTGCGCGTGGCGCCGGAGCTGCTGGCCCGCCTGGAAGAAAAGCATATTCTGCTTTCGGATGTGGAAGAGGCCGTGGCCGGAGCCGAAGCCTGCGGCCAACGCTTTGAAAATCAGGAGAACGGGCATTGGCTGGGTTCCTGGCGGCCCCGGCAGGTGACCTTCTGGGTGGAATACGGCCGCGAGGACGGCGAACTTGTGCTCTATGACGCCTGGTGCCACCGTATGCGCGTGCCCGGCTCCGGCGGCCAGGGGGACGAAAACGGCCCCGATGGAGCGGACTGCTGCGGGCGGGGAGGGGAAAGCGCATGACCATGGGACCCAGTTATCCGCCGGACGGCGGCCAGTGGCGGTGCGGCCGCTGCGGTTGCCCTTTGGAGCAGGGCAAGGTGCAGGTTTTTTATCTGAACAGCGCCTTTGACGTTTTTTTGCCGCGTTGCCCGCAGTGCGGGCTGACCATGGCGCCCAAATCCCTGGCCGAAGGCAAAATGCTGGAAGTGGAAGCTCTGCTGGAAGACAAGTGAACGCCCTCTGGGAACAGGATGACTTTCAACGCGCGGCGGGCGAAACCTGGCGGCCCGGCGGTCTGGCGCTGACCCGGCGCGCGCTGGAACTGGGCGCGCGCTGTTGCGGTTTCGCGCCCGGCGCGCGTCTGCTGGATATGGGCTGCGGCGCGGGCGCGAGTCTGGAGTTTCTGGCCGGCCGGGGCTACCGCCTCTTGGGATTGGACCGGCGAGGCCACGCGAATTGGGCGGAGCGGGCGGGCCGTGACGCGGCAACCGCTTTTCTGCGGGCTGACGCCGCGCGGCTGCCCCTGGCCGAAGGCTGCCTGGACGGCGTGCTTTGCGAATGCGTGCTTTCTCTGCTGCCCGATCCTCTGGCCGCATTGCGCGACTGTCACAGGGCCTTGCGTCCCGGCGGCGCGCTGCTGTTGAGCGATCTTTTCCGGCGCGCGGACATGACAGAGGGTGAGGGCGGGCCAGCCGCGCGGCTGGCCTGTCGGGAAGGAACTTCCTGCCTGGACGGGGCGCGCCCGCGCGCGGAGTGGGACGGCCTGCTTGCGCGGGCGGGTTTTCTGCTCCATTGTTTTGAGGACCACAGCCCGGCGCTGGCCGATCTGGCGGCCCGGCTGGTCTGGTACGGGGCCGGGGCCGCGCCCCACTGGCTGCGCGGCGGCTGCACCTGTGGCGGTGTTTCATCCGGGCGCGGGGCTTTCGGCTACGGCTTGTGGATTGCGCAAAAGGAGTGCTCATGAATCCCCTCATGCTGGATTTACTGCCTTTGGTCCACCAGGGCTATTGTTGCAGCCAGTTGCTGCTGTTGCTCATGCTTCAGGCGCAGGACCGGCAAAATCCCGATCTGGTGCGCGCCATGCACGGACTTTGCCATGGCATCGGCCAGTCTGACGGCCCCTGCGGCCTGCTGACCGGCGGGGCCTGCGCTCTGGCCCTGGCGGCGGGCAAGGGCGCGGACGACGAGACGGCCCACCCCATGCTTACGCCCTTGCTCAACGATTATGCCACATGGTTTTATGAACGCGTCACCTCTTACGGCGGCATCCGTTGCGGCTGCATCGCGGCGGGCTTGGGGGCGGCGTCCGGCGGAAGCGGAACGGCCGCCACGCCCGATCCTGTGGCCTGCGGCGATTTGCTGGCCGAATGCTGGGAAAAGATTTTGGAACTGGCCGAGAGTTATGATCTGGACCTGACCGTCGCGTCCGCCGGAGTGGCCTTGTGATTCTGCGTCGCACGCAAAGCCTTTGCCCGGTCTGCCTGCGCCGCATTGACGCCGTGTACGAGCGGCCCGACGGGCCGGATGCGGCGGAGAGAGACGTTTTTCTGCGCAAGACCTGCCCGGAGCACGGCGCGTTCAGCGTGCCGGTCTGGACCGCCCCTGCTCCCGCGCCCGGCGACGCGCCGGATGCGGGGGCGGAGGTTGTGCCGCCCTTTGAAGCATGGTCCCGGCCCAAAAGCCCTTCCTATCCGGCGGAACCCCGTACAGTGGTAGAGGGGGGCTGTCCCTTTGACTGCGGGCTTTGTGCCCGGCACGCCCAGCACACCTGCACCGGCCTGCTGGAAGTGACCATGCGTTGCGATCTGGCCTGCCCGGTCTGCTACGCCGGAGCCGGAAAAGGACCGGAAACCCTGCCGCCCGATCCTTCCCTGACGGCGCTGGCCGCGCAACTGGACAGCCTGAAGGCGGCCTCCGGGGCCTGCAATGTGCAGATCTCCGGCGGCGAACCCACTGTGCGCGAAGACCTGCCCGCCATTGTGGCCTTGGCGCGGGAGTGCGGTTTCGGCTTGGTGCAGCTCAACACCAACGGCCTGCGTCTGGGCCGGGAAGCGGGCTATGCCGCTCGTCTGCGGGCCGCCGGTCTGGATTCCGTCTATCTGCAATGGGACGGCGTGCGCGAGGCCGTGTTTGAAGCGCTGCGCGGCAGGCCCTGCCTGGAACTGAAGCGCCGCGCCGTGGAAGCCTGCTCCGCCGCTGGCCTGGGCGTGGTGCTGGTGGCCACTCTGGCCCGACATGTCAATGACGGCGAGCTGGGCGATCTGCTCCACCTGGCCCTCCGTTTGGGACCGGCGGTGCGCGGCGTGCATTTTCAGCCTGTGGCCTCGTTCGGCCGCTATCCCTGGAGCCTGAGCGACGCGCCGCGGCTGACACTGCCCGAAGTCATGGCCGCCCTGGCGCGACAAGCGCCGGAACTGGTCCGCCTGGCGCAGTTCCACCCGCCGGGCTGCGAGCACGCGCTCTGTTCTTTCAGCGCCGCCTACCGCCGGACCGGCCCGGGGGGTGAGCGTCTGGAATGGCTGCCCCAGGCCGCGCAGTCCTGCTGTTCTCCCGCGCCGCCCCCGGCGGCGGAGGGCGCGCGCAAGGCCAAACAGTTTGTGGCTTTGCACTGGAAGGGAGACGGGCCGGGACGCACGGCGGACGCGCCCGGCGCGATAGGCGCGAACTGCGCAGAGGACGGGGCCGACGATTTCAGCCGTTTTCTGAGCCGGGCCGGAGCGGAGCAACGCTTCACCATTTCGGCCATGGCCTTTCAGGACGTCTACAGTCTGGATCTGGAACGGGTGCGCGGCTGCTGCATCCATGTGCTCCAGCCGGACGGGCGGCTGGTGCCCTTCTGCCTGCACAATCTCACGGCCCGCGACGGTGCGCGCCTCTATGCCGGGGCTTGGGCATGAGCCGGGGAAGGACCGTCTCTTTTGCCCATCCCATGGACCTCTGGCTGGGCCAGGCCTGCGGCGCGGCTTCTCCCGGGGATCTGCCGTCGCGGCTGCGCGCGGCGCAAACCGAAGCCCTGAACCGGCTGTTGCGCCGGGCCGTCACGCACAGCTCATTTTATGCCCGGCATCTGGCCGGTTGTGATCTGGAAATGAAAGGACTGGAGGATTTGGTCCGTCTGCCCTTCACCACGGCCGGTCATCTGCGCGACTGGCGGCATTTTTGCTGCGTGTCGCAGGGTGACGTGCAACGCATGGTCAGCCTGGAAACCTCGGGCACCACGGGCACGCCCAAGCGTCTGGCTTTTACGGCGCGTGATCTGGACCGCACCCGGGATTTTTTTCGTGTGGGCCTGAGCCAGCTGGTGAAGGAAGGCGACCGTCTGGCCGTGCTCCTGCCGGGGGCGGAGCGCCCTGATGGCGTAGCGGACCTTTTGCGCCAGGCTCTGGGGCCGTCCGGCGTTCTTGTGGAAGGATTGCCCGCCGCGTCGACCGTCGATGAGACCGCCATGGCCTGCCGGCTGGCGGAGCGGCGGCCTCAGGTACTGGTGGCCGCTCCGGCGCAACTGGAGGCATTGCTGCGAAGCTTTCCGCGGGCCGCCCCGCCTGGGCTGCGTGGGGCGCTGTCCAGCGCGGATTGGCTTGATCCGGCTCTGGGGCAAAAACTACGCTCGGCTTGGGGGTGCGAATTGCTGGATCATTACGGCCTGACGGAAAGCGGTTTCGGTTGCGCCGTGGAGTGTCCGGCCCATGACGGTTATCATCTGCGCGCCCTGGACACTCTGCTGGAAGTGGTGGACCCGCGCGATGGCGGGCCGTTGCCGCCGGGCCGGGTCGGCGAGGTGGTGCTGACCACTCTCAACCGCGAGGCCATGCCGCTGATCCGCTATCGCACCGGCGACGCGGCCAGCCTGTTGCCGGGCCCCTGCCGTTGCGGCAGTCCCTTGCCGCGTCTGGGCCCTTTGCTGGGGCGGCTGGACACCAGCGCCGGGCCGACGTCGCCGTTCCGTGTGATTCGTCCGGCCAAGGGCGGCGCGGCGCAAGCTAAACGGCCTTGTGCAGGAGTACGGCTGTGAAGTATTGCGCCATATTGCTGGCGGCGGGTCAGGCTTCCCGCATGGGGGCGGTGAAAGCCCTGCTGCCCTTGCCCCTGCTGCCCGACGGCGCGTCTTGTTCCGCCTTGGAAGGGCTGGCCCGTTGCTATCGCGGCTTGGGCGTGGACGACATTCTGGTGGTCAGCGGTTTCCATGCCGAGGATGTGGAAGCGGCCGCGCGGGATCTGGGCTTGGCCGTGGCGCGCAATCCCCGGCCGGAGCGGGGTATGTTTTCCTCGGTCTGCGCGGGCCTGCGCGCCATGCCCGTGGACTGCGAGTCTT
Source organism: Desulfovibrio porci (assembly GCF_009696265.1). Taxonomy (NCBI): domain Bacteria; kingdom Pseudomonadati; phylum Thermodesulfobacteriota; class Desulfovibrionia; order Desulfovibrionales; family Desulfovibrionaceae; genus Desulfovibrio; species Desulfovibrio porci. The sequence goes on along the minus strand of NZ_VUMH01000004.1, from coordinate 202,393 downwards.
GCTTTGTGCATCCGGTGGACGTGCCTCTGGTCCGCCCCATGACCCTTTCCGCACTGCTGGACGCCGCGGCGGAGGAATCCCCGGCCGGACCGCCTCAGGTGCTTATGCCCTCTTTTAACGGCAAAAGCGGTCATCCGCCATTGCTGCCTGTCCTGTACCGGGAGCATATTCTGGCCCACGAGCGGCGGGGCGGCCAAGGCGGGCTGCGCGCGGCCCTGGCCGACCTGCCCCGGCGGGACGTGCCGGTGGCGGATTCTTTTATTCTGGAAGATATGGATCATCCTGAGGAATACGCCCGACTGCAAGATCTGGCTGCCGGGCGGGATGCGCTCTCGCCCGCTGAAGCCTGGAGCCTCCTGCGCCTGTGCCGGGTGCAGGAGCGTGGTTTGCGTCATGCCCGCGCCGTGGGCGCGGTGGCGGCGGCTCTGGCGCGGACCCTGCGCGAGCGCCGGGAAGAGCGGGAGGATGCTCCCGGCAGCGGCCCTGATCCTGAATTGGCGCGCGCAGGCGGACTGCTGCACGACATATGCAAAGGACAGCCGTACCATGAAAAAGCCGGCGGCCGTTTTCTGGCGGAGCTGGGGCTGCCCGCGGCCGCTGCGCTGGTGACTGACCATCGCGATCTGAGTCTGCCCGAGCATGCTCCGCTGAGCGAACGCGAACTGGTCTACCTGGCGGACAAGTATTGCCGAGGCCACGATTTTGTGCCGCTTGAGCGGCGTTTCGGCCAGAAGCTGGAGATTTTCGCCGCTGATCCCGAAGCCTGCGCGGCCATCCGGGGCCGCCTTGCCCGCGCCCGCGCCATGGAGGCACGTCTGGCCCGTGAAGCGGGGCGGGCGCCCGCCGAGATTGCCCGTGAGGCTTTGGCGGCGTTGGCTGAAGACGATGTCTGGCTGGAGGCCGTCGCCGGAAACGGGGGAGGGCGGTGACGGCCGAACGGGGGCTCTGGCTCGTGCGCCACGGCGCATTGCCGCCCAATCCGGAGCGGCGTTTCGTGGGTGCGCGCGATCTGCCGCTGAGCGGGACGGGCCGCTCCCAGATCAGGGCTTTGGCGGCGGATATGACGCCGGTGCTGGCTGATCCGCGGCTCACGGCGCTGCTCTGTTCGGATTTGTCCCGCTGCCGGGAAACCGCAGCCATTCTTGCGGCCGTCGCCGGACGTCCCTTGCCCGTGCACGCGGACGCGGACCTGCGCGAGATCAACCTGGGAGCCTGGGAAGGGCGCACGCCCGCTGAAGTGGAATGGGCCTTTCCCGGCGAGTACGCCCGGCGCGGACGGGATTTCGCCCTGTTCAGCCCGTCCGGCGGTGAGAGCTTTGCCCGGGTGCAGGAGCGGGCCTTGGCCGCTCTCGCGCGCTGGCGGGCGCGCTATCCCGACGGGCTGCTGATCCTGGCCGGGCATGCCGGGCTGAACAGATGCCTTCTGGCCCGGTATCTGGCCCTGCCCCTGTCCGATGTCTTACGCATTCCGCAGCCGTATGCCGGGCGGACGTTTTTGCCCGGCTGGTAATGGGCCGCGCACTCAGCCCAGGCGCAGCTCCACGCCGTTTGCGTCAAACAGGCTGATGTTCAGCGAAATATAGCGCTCCGCCAGCGTTTGGGCCGGGATGTCCAGAGAAATATGGCGCAGATCCGTCAGACTGAATCCGGTCAGCCAGCCGGCGGCCTCCAGACCCAGATCCGCCAGACGGTCCAGAGGCGTGAAAATCACGGCCGGGCAGGTCTTGTAGAGATACAGACCGCCGTTGACCAGCACCAGGGGGAAAAGCCCGCAGGCCACGGGCCGTTGCGTCAGCCTGAGGCGGCAGCCATGGTCCGTGTCGGCCTTACAGCCGCGGGCATCCAGATAGGCCGTATCCGCGTTGAGCAGATAGAAGTCGTCGCTGAGATGGGAGTGGAGCTGGCCGGGCAGCAAAGCCATGGGAAAGGGCTCGTTGGAATCCTGCGGACCGCAGCAGTAGCGGCAGTCGCGGCAGTAGCCGTTTTGCAGCCATGTCTCGCGCCAGCGCAACGCACGGCGGCGGGGGAAAAGCGCTCGCCAGAATTCGAGATAATGCCAGAAGCCTTTTTGCAGTTTTTGCATGGGAAGTCCTTTGTGAAAAATAACGACGCGCGCTGAGCGCGTAGAGATTGGCCCGTAGTTCTCCTCCTATCCCCCATGCCGGAAACGCTGTCAAATCTTCCGACTCTAAGGCTCCTGATCGCCAAGGGGCAGCCAGTCACGTTTTTGTGACGCCATGTAAAAAAATCGTCAAATCTGAAAAAAATGCTTGCCAGCCAAGTGCTCTTGGGCTAAATACATTTTCGCGCCGAAGTGGTGGAATTGGTAGACACGCTAGGTTCAGGGTCTAGTTCTCGCAAGGGAGTGGGAGTTCGAGTCTCCCCTTCGGCACCAGTTGAAAGTCCACAAAAGTCCCGCAAGGTTCAAAAAGCCTTGCGGGACTTAGCTTTTTGGGCTATGGGCAGTCCAACGAGGTGTCGGGAAATCCAGGGACAACGCACGAAAAAAACGGTATTTATGGCGGTATCGCCTGTCGGGGCATCCTTTCCGTTTCAAAAATACCGTCACCTGCTAACCCTTTGACACCAGAGGATTTTTGCCATGCCCCTGACCGACACCATGCTGCGAAAGTTGAAGTCTGACGGTACTCCAACCAAACTTGCCGATTCCGAAGGTTTGTACCTGTACCTCTCCGCCACCGGTGGAAAATTGTGGCGTATGGATTACCGTTTTGACGGAAAACGAAAAACCCTGAGTTTCGGCGCGTACCCGACCGTTTCCCTGAAGGATGCTCGTGGCAAGCGAGATCAGGCCAAGGAACTGCTTGCCAAGGACATTGATCCTGGAGCGCACAAGAAAGCCGCCAAGGCGGAAGCCGAAGCCATCGCCAAGGAACAGGCCCTTACCTTCGCGGTAGTCGCGCAGGAATGGTTTGACACCAAAAAGGATGTTTACGCCGCTTCCCAGATCAAGAAAAAGCAATGGCTCCTTGATTTGCTCAAAGAGCACATCGGCGACAAGCCCATTACGACCCTTGTTCCTGCGGATGTCTTGAGCGCGATTCGCCCTGTTGAAGCAGCCGGACATTCAGTCACCGCGCATAAGCTGGCGGAGACTGCCGGACAGGTTTTCCGCTTCGCGCGTACCTGTGGTTATATCCTTTTCAACCCCGCTGATGGCCTCAAGGAAGTTCTCAAGCCTGTCCGAACCAGGCACTACGCAACCATGACCGACCCCGCCGCCGTGGGGCACCTCTTGCGCTGCATAGACGAATATGAGGGCGGCGTCATCGTGGGCTATGCCCTCAAGATATTGCCCTATCTGGCCCTACGCAGCATGGAACTGCGAGGCGGCAGATGGTCGGAAATCGATCTGGACAAGGCTCTGTGGATTGTCCCCGCTGCCCGCCGTGAAAACGCCAAGGATGGCGGCGGCATGAAAATGCGTATCGCCCATATGGTTCCCCTGCCGCGACAGGTTGTCACACTTTTCAGGGAACTACATCTGCTGACCGGCTCAGGCGAGTTGTGCTTTCCTGGTCGCTACTCCGCTTCACAGTGCATTTCCGACATGGCCCTGCTAAACGGTATCCGCAGAATGGGATTCAGCAAGGAGGAAATGACCATTCACGGCTTCCGCGCCATGTTTTCCACCATTCTTAATGAAAAGAAGCTGGAATGGGGCTTTGATGCTGACATCATCGAGGCCCAACTTGCTCACAAAGAACAGAATACCGTCCGGGATGCTTACAACCATGCCTCTTATCTGGAAAAACGCCGGGAGATGCTTCAGCGGTGGGCTGACTATTTGGATGAATTGCGCGCCGCGCAATAATCTGCCGTGAAAGCGATAAGAGAGAGAGAGAGAGAGAGAGAGAGAGAGAGAGAGAGAGACGATTATGCCAAATACCGACACTACCCCTCTGAACCAAACGGTTAGCGAAGAAATGGATATGTTTGTGAGTATCGGCAAAATCCCGGCTAATGCCCAAGTCACCGTTGCGGATACGGGATGGACTGAGGAAGAAATCGAGCGGATGCGAGCCAGAGGCTATGACGGCATCGACATGATCAGCGCATGGTATAGCTGACAAATATGGCGGGGCGTGCTTCCAGGCATTGCCCCGCTTCTGCTCTATTGTCCAGCCACAACCTTTACGGTATGCCTATCCCATGTTTGAACAAGAAAAAATAGCTGTGAGCAGACTTCGGCAAGCCTATAACCTCAGCGCCACGGAGGCGGACAACCTCGTCCTTTCCCTGTGGCCGAGCAAGGCGTTCCCTCTGGAACTATGGCAGGAAGCCCATGAAACATACTGGCGCAGTTTTGCCGAACGCAATGCAAGCCTGTATGGACTGGAAATTCCCAGCCTGCCGGAAGTGGGCGATGCTCAGACGTTCAATTCCTATCTTCTGTCCTGCGATGTGATGCTCTTCTTCCAGAAGCTCTCCCGCTGTATCCATGTTCATGCGCTGGAGCTTGGCCTGCGCCATATTCTTGAAAATTCCCACGATGAACCCGACGCTGTTTTTCCAGAGGAAAGACAAACTCTGCTCAATGCTTTATCCAAAAGCCTTGGATACCAACCTGTAGAATATGATCAGAGTATGCGAAAGGAAGATGACGGCTTTCAGGAAGATAGCCCCGCCTTCATCCCGGTATCTTATTACCATATTATTTCGCGCATCTTTCTCAATACCATTCTTGTGGACAGGACTGCCGCCATCCGCCTGCTCCACGAATACCCCTGGCAGGAAGTGAAGGGGCTTACTCGCGCCGTAGTGGAAGCTGCGCTCAAGCCGGACTCATCATCTTCCTCTCTTCCCCCCGTGGAATCCAACCCTTCGGCAGAAACCGTTACGGAGGTCTTAGCCGAGGATGGAAAGCTCGTCTTCCGTGTCCCTGCCGCGCTCTGGCAAGGCAAACCAGACCCCGCTGTCAGAGATGCCATGAAGGCAAGCTATCCGAGAGCGGTGATTGCCTATGTTCTGCTCCATTGGTGCGGCCCCGGAAGCCCCGGCCCTGACCACAAAACCCCGCAAGGCCGAAAAACTCATGTGGGACGACTTCTTGCGGAAAAAGAATATAGAGACGAGAAATCTTACCGCAATCAGGTGGACACGCTTCTTAAGGAAGCCGATGCCTATACTATCCTCCAGGCATGACCAAGCAGCTCTTTTCCCGTCTTTCTTGGCTTTTCCCGTCTTTTTCCCGCCATATTCCCTCACGGGAATCGTTTGAGGTGTGACAAGCTCTCCTGAAATCCAAACCGATACAGGAGATTTGTATGTCACAGAATCACACTCCCATCCCTTCGTGCGGCTTTCTTCGCCTGCATCAGATCATGGAACTCATCCCCATCAGCCGTAGCGCATGGTGGGAAGGATGCCGAACCGGGCGCTATCCCAAGCCCGTGAAGCTTGGCCCGCGCACTACCGTCTGGCGCGCGGAAGACATCAGGGCTTTCATCGAAAACGCAGGCAAGGACAACGACAAGAAATAGCCCTGTCACGCGGCTGTCCTGAGAGGAGGGCTGGAAATTTTTTGCCTGACTATCCGAAAATTGTGACGGATAGCCAGGCAAAAAACATAAACCAGCCTTCTTTTTTATCGTTTTCCCTCACAGAGAACCAAGACTCGACTCGTCATTTCCCTCTTCTTTTTTGCCTTCCTCATTCAGCAAAGCCCGTATCCGGGCCAGCGGAACCGACAGCCCTGCCTCTGCAAGAATATCCCGAATTTCTTTCGGGCCGTATCCCTGTTGCGCGGCCTTGCGAATATCCCCGGCCAGCAGTTCGGCCACTTCCGCGCGGGTCTTGCCTGCTTTTTGAGAGGCCAGCCCCCGGAGTTTTTTCCGGCCAGCTTCAACCTGTTCCATTGAATAGCGTTGCGCCTTTGCCATGCTCTGTAATCCTTTTTAGATTGACAATTAAAAATAGTGTTTCCCATTCCATAGCACAGCAAAGGAATTTTGTTCAACAAATCATAATGTACGACAAAAGCACTTTATGTATTACACTGGACGATATTACACTAAAAATGAAAAATAATATTTTCATAAATTTTTTATACCTGCTTTATACGCTGTCCAAGGAAATATAATACTGTATTTTAGTTTTTTTCTCTGGCCTTCAAGGTCATTTTTCCTCTATGCTTGCGCAAAACCGAGAAGGAAGCTCAGTTCGATACTCCCCCGAAACAAGGCAAGGTCGTTTCGGATGCCGTGAGCAGTTATTCTTTACAAGTTGGTAGCTGGCTGCCAGCCAGCCACAAACTTGCCAAAGGCTCCGCCTCTGGACTCCGGCAAGTGTTCGGCGCTTCGCTTCTCACACTTCAAAAAGGCAGAAAGGCAATGAAGAGAAAAGACAGCGGGCAATCACGTTTTGCGGCAAGACGCACGGTGCGCCTCACAGCGGCGGAGGAAGCAAATTTGCGTGACCAGGCTGAGAGGGCCGGACTGAATGTGGCTGAATACATGCGGCGGCGCATATTCGGCGGGAGGCCCATCACTGCCAAAACGGACAGTCAGACCATCAGGGAGCTGCGGCGTTTGGGCGGTCTGCTCAAACATCACTTTGCAGCCGTCCGGGCAGCGGGGAATCCCCGAAGCCTTGAAGAAATGAATGCCACCATGAGCGCGATCCGGCAGACCATTGAAACTTTGAGCAATCCTTCATGATTCTGAAAAAGCTCAAGCGCACCAATCTTCAGAAAACCAAGGCCGCCATGATCGGCGGACTGGTGGACTATATTCTTGCCGCAAAGGACGAGGATGGCTATCAAAAACTCCAGTTCGCCTATGCCAAAAATGTCATCACCACCAAGCCTGAAGCCTGGAAACAGGAAATGATCGCCTTGGCTGAGGAGTCCATTCACAGCAAAATGCCTGTCACCCATTGGGTTATGTCATGGCAGGAAAATGAAGTTCCCACTAGAGAACAGGTGAAGGAAGCGGTCGGTATTTTTCTGGAAGGCATGGGCCTGAAAGACCATCAGGCCATTGTGGCGGCTCATGTGAATACGGCCAATTATCACGTCCATATCGTAGTCAACCGTGTTCATCCCCTTATTGAAAAAGTGGTGCAGCCGCACAAGGGTTTTGACATTGAAGCCGCTCACAGAATCGCTGCTGAAATCGAGCATAAGCAGGGCTGGGCCAGTAATGAAAACGCTCGCTATCGGGTCAACGAGCAGGGGCAGATCGCCCGCATCCAGCAGGCCAAGGTCGTCAAGCCCAAGGCCAAGGCCGCAGACTTTGAGAACGCCACAGGCGAAAAATCGGCGCAACGCATAGCGCAGGAAAAGGGCCATGCTATCATCCAGAAAACCACATCCTGGGCAGAGCTTCACGCCGGATTAGGCAAGGTTGGCTTGCGCTTCGTCCGCAAGGGTTCGGGCGCGGTCATCTTTGTAGGGAATACAGCGGTCAAGGCTTCCAGCGTGGACAGGAATTTCGGCTTGTCCAGGCTCTGCAAACGGCTTGGGGAGTATGAAGAAGGGGAATACCCGGCAGAAATGCCCGTGCCGCAACCTGAGCCTGTCAGCCATGTTTGCGAGAAGGAATGGCGCGAGTATCAGGCCCAACGTCATCAACTGGCCGAGGAATATCGTCTTGAAAAGGAACGCCGCAGAGAAGCCGAACGCTTGCAAAAAGAGGAGCGGCGGCAGGAGAGGCAGACTATCCTTACCAGGGTGGCTCCGCACGGTCTGCCCATGCTCAATATCGCCCGCCATTTCCTGATGCTCCAGCAGCAGAGCCAAAAAGCGGAAAACAAGAAAAAACAGGGCAAAGCGCGTCACAGCTTGCCCCGCTTCAAGCACTGGCTTGCGCGGAAAAGCCCCTGGCTTGCTCAACTCTGGCGTTTACGCAGCCGCATCACGCCGGATATGCAGGTCAGGGAGTTTCGCTTCAATCAGCAATGTCGGCTGGAAAGCCCGCTATATGCCTTTCAGGCAATGGTACAGGAAAAATACGCTGATGTCCGCATGGATCAGTCTCGGCTGGATTCGGCAACAGCCCTCTACCTCCGCTGTGCAGGATACTCAATGGACGCCGTTGAACAGGAGATACTCAGACACACCCCGCCGCCCATAACCGCCAGAGAACAGCGTGACAGCCTTGAGCGACGCTCCAGAATCTTGCAGTACGCATACGGAACAGCGGGAGACATTGATATTGCGGCCTCTCGCCCAACACGGGAGCAGATACAGCAATTTATTACCAACGCAGAGCAAAAAGAACAAGAGCTGCGAAGCGCCATTGAACAGCAGACGCGGCTGCGTACTGGCGATCCGGCTGCGGCCTATGACGCCCATGCGGCCAATCTGCGGCAGCACTTTCCCAAAGCAGATCAAGCCAGTCTGGACGCCATGATAGCCCTGCGTATGCGCGCCAACGGCCACAGCCGGGAGGCTGTTGTCAGGGTCATTCACAGTCATTCACCCGCCATCCCAAAAGATGCATCGGGTACAGACCGTCAGCAGTACGCCGAGCGCATGGCGGAATACGCCTTCGGCTTGCAAGGCACGCATGACATGATGCGGAACAAGCCCCACTGGTCTCTGTGGCGCAAGGTTGAAGGTGTTGAGGAGGAACAGCGGCAGAGAGAAAGGACACGGCCCATGTGGCGGATGAAATAGACATACTGATCTCGACATTCTACGCGTCGGCATCCCACGCGTTCGCGACTGCTTCGGTCAACACTGCGGTGTTGTTGCTGTAGAGGTCGATCCCAAGATGGTCCAGGAAGTTCAAATCCATAGTCATCCTGTAGGGGGCGTTGCCCGCAATGTCGTCCATTCCGATTCCCTCGCTCATTGGTCGTTGTTCTCGTTTACTTTTTCGATGACCTTCGTGGAAATCAACGCTTCCAGATGCCGATGGAGTTCGATGGGAAGCTCTCCGCCCTTTACGAGGACGCCGAGCTCCATGTTGCGCTCCATCGCGGCAGAGGTTAGATTCGCACTTGTGATGAAGGCCAGTTCGCCGTCGGCGATGGCACATTTGGCATGAACAGCTCCCGACAGCTGTCCGGGCAACGACTTCCTGTTCGACGACCAGACGTAAACGTCGATTGAGGGGAGAATGCTTTTCATGGCCTTTACGGAATCGTATGTCACCCGCCCGCCATGCTTGTCGGACGACTCAAGCAACACGTCGATCTGAACTTGGCGGCCAATCGCTCCATGGAGCGCCCGGATGATCGAATCGACCTCGTAGGCGACAAAGCTGACGAGAAACAACCGTCTCTTCGCGGCTTCAATGACTTCGCAGAGAACCTGCTCGGTGTGCCTGACCGGAACCTGACCCGTCGAGGGGCCTGTCCACACCAATTCCACGGCCCCACGGTTCTCTCTCAGGATCGCCGTCGCAGACGCTCCCTGGAGAGCGGATGCCACGTCACTTGGAGAGGTGTTCCTGCTATGACGCCACGCTTGCTCCAGACGTCCCACCAATTTTTTATCTGCGTTGGGGCCGAAACTCGAACGAGTCAAAGCGAACTGCTCGACGGAACCCAGCGTCTTGATCTTTGACGCGACGGTGGAGATACGATCTGGATGCAACTCTAGGCCGAGTTCGGCGATCACTGCTAGAAGCTCATCCATTCGAGCCTCCGTTCCCGGCGAAGAACGCGGTGTCGGAGACCTCGAATGTTTTTACCAGCAGAGCCCTGTCCAGATAGCGATTTCCACGTTCACAGGACGTTTCGGCGACGAAGGTGCAGGCATGGCAGGCGGCGGAATGCAACGAACGATCGACACCGGGATTGTGTTCCGAGCAGAGGGGGTCGGAAGAGCAGACGGTAGCGCGATCCAGCGCCTGCTCAATCAAGCGTCCCAGATTCTCTGGTTTTCCGAGCTCGACGAGTCCACCGAGTGTCCCGTCGGAATCGGCGGCCGCCGTGTAGATCAACACCCCTGCCATGGGTGATTCGCTACCACTCCTCGCGTAGATGCGCTCCCGGATGCTCGCTGCGTTGTAGCCACACTCAAGAGCCAGCTCCCGAATGAGAAGATGGGCGAAAGTATGCAGCATGGCATATCTGATTCCAGGGTATCCCTCGTCGGAGTCTAGCCCACGTGCGTTCCGCCAGCCTCGATGCCCCGCCTCTAGCTTTTGGCTTCTGGCCTGAACGGCTTTACCCTTTTCCCATTCGGCCACGGCATCCTCATTAAACCTGATGAATATCCCTTCGCCATGTACCTCGCTGGCGGGTATCCAATCGGGCTTGTTCCGACTGAGAGCGGCCATCGGAGGACGATTGTCCGGCTCGGTCGATTCCTCGGGAGCTTCCACCCGGGTGTAGCCAATCAGGGCGTTCACTTCTCGGAGTCGCTCCAGCAGCAGTACGCTGGACAGACGGTCTTGATAGCCCTCCGGAGTTTCGGTCTTGTTGCTCAGAAAATGCGGCCAGTCCGTCGGAGGATTATCAGAGGTCAGGACGTCCCACTCGGGGGTCTTGATGTCACTCTCGGATATGACAGCCGTGCCCGATTTACCTTCCTTTCGCTCTTCGACGGCCTTCCAGATGTCCCTATGATCCCATTTGTCGATTCCCGGCAGACTGCCGCTTTTGGCCAGAGTCTTCACGATTACCTTGATCTCGTCGGCCGATTCCGCATCCGAGAAATATTCCCATCCATCCAGAATTAATTGCCCAAGCTGATCACGTTCAAGAGGAATCGCGAGAACCGAAAGCGTGATTGGGAACCACCCGTTGGTCGCTCCCAGGAGGATGGTTCTAGGGACCTCGCTGCATCCCTCTTCATACCGGTTGAGGTGGGGATGCCGTCCTCTACAAGCGGGAAGATTTTCCTGCGCTTCCCGCCCGAAGGCATGGACTAGAGAGCGTGCGGCATTGCAGGTGTCGCATTTGACCCAGAGGTTTTCCGTCTGCAGGGATGCGCCTCGCTCGAAGAATCGCAGCGTCCCTTTGCATTCTGATGGGCCGCCATGCACGAACCAGTGCCACGGAAAATCGTCGAGATGCCCGTTCTTGCAGGCAAGCAGAAAGCGGGCGGGAACCGCGTCCGCGTTCCTGCCTTTCTCACAGTTCGAATGTACGAAATGGGTTTGCTCCGGGCGATACGGATTGACCTTGATGTCAAACAGGCCCGAATCGTATTCGGCCAACAAGCCGCATTTGACGCACCTCAGCCAACGTGGAAAGGGGCGGACCGGTACCCCGATCTTGCCTTCGGCGGACATGGGGTCGACGCCGTCTTCCCTCAGAAAGGGGGGCATCCGCAACCGCTCCACTTGAGGACCGAGCACCCGGCGAACGGCGGCGAGAAGGCGTGCCTCCTCAATCGGAGGGCATAGTTCCGGATTCCAGCGTTCCAAGCCCATGGTCAGGACAGAAAGATTCGGCAAGTCGATCAGGGCTCCGGGACCGTAGGCCCAGAGCAATTGACTGGGACGAACTTCCCCTACGAGATAGGAACTCATGCGTCACCTCCGTTCGCTTTCTCAATCCTCGGTTTCCAGGACGGAGGTTCGATAGAGTGCTTCGAGTCATCCATGATCAGTTGAACTCCAGGTTCCACTTCGCGCATTGACATGGGGACCGTGAATTCGTCCCACGCCAACGCTCCGGGCTTTTTTAGGAGGGCGGCGAGGTCTCCTTGCCCACGCGCCGTCTCGTAACCTAATCTACGCCCGGCCTTCACCGCTTCCTTCACCCACCGGTCGATCCGATCGGCAGTCATGGTCTCGACGATGGTTCTCGCCGCCTTGTCCTTCACCTTCCAGGCGCGGTCGGACAGCACCTTCCGTGCTCTCCGGGCTTCCTCCTTACCGGAGCTGTCGAGGGATTGCGCCCCAGGATTCGGGTTCATAGAATCGTTTTCGAGCCGCAGGAGACTCACCATCGCACCGGTCAAGCCACGATCCAGTGCTCTCGCCGCAAACGGCGTGACGGACTGAGCCTCAACATGCTTGTAGAACGTCGCGTGATAGTGCTCGAACGTTTCATAATGGGACAGGTCGCGAGGCCGCGACCAAGTGAGCACCGTGCAGACGAGCCCTGGGAAGGAACGGCCAACGCGGCTCGTGGCCTGAATGTATTCCGCCGTACTCTTCGGTTGGCCGTTGACGACCATCAATCCAATGCGGTTGACGTCGACACCCACCGACAGCATATTGGTGGCCAGCACAATATCAATGGCCCGCGTCTCGCCCTTTTCCCAAGTGGGCTTGAACTTGACCTCCAGTTGGTCAAGCTTCTTAGGAATCTCCTTGTTCGCAACCCGCGAGGTCAGTTCGTCCACGATGCGTACCGAACGCTGGCTCAGCCCCGGTCGCTTCACGTCGCTCATCTGGACGCGATAGGCACGGGTCTGCACATCGTCCTCCGCCAGCCGCCGCATGCCTCCCAACTCGCGCAGGGAGTTGAAATACCCGACCACGGTCATGTACGGGTCGGCCGCCACGCCGAAGTGCTGAAATAGCGACTGGGCGGCAGTTAGCAGGGCAACGTAGACCCGGATCAGAACGGCAGGGCGGGAGCTGCCTGGCGAACAGATCCCCATGTAGAGACGTCCGGGTTTGTTTTCCACCGAACGCTGCACCGAAAAAAAGTTGTCCTCGACATTAAGGCCATGGGGCGGGAACACCGAAATCCTGCGGAGGAAGACGTTGTTCACCTGTTCTTCGGCCTTACGCACCGTCGCCGTGGAGGCGACGATCTTAGGTCGGATCGCCTTGCCGTCGACCGACCAAGTCGAAAGTTCGTCAACGGCGGTTTCGTACAGGCCGACCATGGTTCCCAGCGGTCCGCTGATCAAATGAAATTCGTCCTGGATGATCAGATCCGGGGGACGAATGGGAAGAATCTCTTTGACCTTGACCGCATCCAGTGACCCTTTCTTGGTGTGATTGCCGTTGCAGTCGGCCTCGGGCCAGAGCAGTCCGTGGCGCGGACATTCACGGTTCGCTTTGCCGAAGAGTGTTCGCACCTGCCCCCGCCAGGCCATCATGGCGAACTTGTCCACGGTAGCGATCAGCATTGAGGGCGGATAGCGGTAGATTTCGTCGTCCACCACCAGGACAGGAAGCCCCAGGTTCTTTGACTTCGCCAGGCTGAATTCGCACCGGCCGTACTTGTCGCCACAGTAGACGAAAGTTCGGCCGAGATCTCTGTCGACCCTTATTTCCCGCCCGGGAACGATCTCAGAACCGCACCACGGACAACTGGTCAATTGGGCCGGGGTCGAGCCCGTGCCGTACTTGCCGTCCCGTTCCTTTTCGATCGCCGCGTGGCTTTCGTCGGTGGTGTTCGGCGTGACCCGCTGTCCGACCCAGAGGCCGATGGTGAACGGCGTATCGCCCCAGACCCCCGGTTCAGCCCGGCGCAGCACTTCCATGGCGCAGATCAGGGCAGTGGCCCGTTGAAACTGTTGCAGAGTCAGCAATCGCAAGGTGTAGCGCATGATCACGGCCAGACCGCGTCCGCCATCAAGACCACCCAGGTTACCCTGGAGGCGGCGGACTCCCATGGTGAAGGCCGCGACACCGAGATAGGCCTCGGTCTTGCCGCCGCCAGTGGGGAACCAGAGCAGGTCGGCGAAAGCCTCCAAAGGGTGGGTACGGTCCCGGTGAGTCGGGTCGGCGAGCGCCGGAACCGAAAGCAGCATGAACGCCAACTGGAACGGACGCCACGAGCGGTTCTTGCGGACGTTCAACGCGTCGAGTGTCACCTTGTCTCCACGGCGCCTGGCGAGCGCGTAAATGCTGTGAATGCGCTGCAAAGCCATGGCCCGGTTGGCGAACCTGAAAGCGGTCAGTGCCCGGTCGTCCGCCGCCAGCACGTCAATGCCTTCCCTCAACCTTTCCAGTATCAGATTGCACCGTTCCATCGCTTTGGTGGCCGGGAGGTCGTATCCTACGACCTCGCTGCCAATCGCTTTCCAATTTTCGGCGATCCACTCCGCGTAGTCGTCCGTCAGCACTTTCAAGCCAGCGATAAGTTCGTCGCGCTTTTCAGGGGTGGCGAGCTCGGCGAGCCGCTCCATATCAAGCAGGCCGTCCTCAATCATCCGACGCATGGCCGGGCGATCTTCCGGTTCAAGACCGGGCGTTTCGGTGACCTGAATCTCATACTCGGGCAGTACGGCTGTCCTGACCTCCGTGGCTCGCTCGCGGTCCTCTTCCGAGACGGTCGCGTGGACCGAGATGCCGTGTCCGACGGCGAACTCGACCCGATCCCGATAGATCATTTCGAGCGCTTCACGCTCCTCGTCAAATTCGTTGGCCCGTAGAATCGGGCGACGCCGGAACACCGCACCCCCCTCCATGTCCCGCACGATCAGTTCCGGCTGAAAAATCCAGGCCTGATCCTGATTCTGTTTGGGCATGGTCTGGGTGTTGACCAGAAAGAGCGTCACCAGCCTGTCGCCATTTTCCAACGGGGCGCTCACAGAGCCCTGCACCACGACCGAAGGGCAGTCCGCATCAATCCAGAACGGCTCAATGGTCTGTTTCTTCAGGGAAACCACGGCGGAGCCACCTGATGGTATACGTTTCCAACAACGCGATGACTTGCCCGTCTCCTCGTTCTCTCGCTCGCTTTGCGTCCGTTCGTAGCGCCCCCAGTTGGCGAAGAGTTGGACATTTTTCAGTTCACCGTCGACGCAGAATGTGAACCCCATGGACGATGGAACCAGAGATTGATTGGTGGAAGTGTCAACTTCCTCGTCTCGCTCCTCGGAATCCGGACGTCCCGATTCGCCAAAGGTGCCCATTTCCACCGCATCCGGAGCCGTGTCCATCGGAGCCAGCTTGCCGACCAGGTATCGATCGCGAACACTCATGCCCACGATTTCCTCGACCGGACCGTCCGCCGGACCGAGCAGGTCGTCAATGACGGCCAATTGAAGCAACTCCCGCACATAGGCCTGCTCCTTGACGGAGTCGCCTTCCAGCACGGGCAAGGCACCGAAGGCGATACCACAGGCCTTTTTCAGTGCTGCCTCGAAAATTGGCCATTCCATTCTCGACATGGCCGCCCTTGATTCGGGCGCAGTCACCCCGAGGTCGGTTAGCACTTTTCCGCCACTTACGGGAAGGACGCCATCGAAAAAAAATGTTGTCTCGTTGAGTTTGGCGCGAATGCGGTATATGCGGGCGAATGAGACCACAGCTAACGAGTCGCCGTTGGCTATCAGCACGCCGTCGCCTTCTTCGATACCCTGGAAGAAAGCATAGTCGCGACCAATGGTCACCGAGAAATGCCGGTTGTGTGCTTCGTCACCAAGACGGATGAGCCAGGCATTACGCGTCGGAGTCGCTTCCCGAGAGACGGTTTCAATTACGGAATCGTCAGTTTTGTTATCGTTTGCCATTCTTCAGTCTCCTCATCAATTCCGTTTTACCGCTCTATATTTCGCACCTCGCCGTTCACCCTGACGCTCTATCAGGCCGTCGGCAAGAAGCTTTTCGATAGCGCTGTTCCACTGGCCGTTCGTAACCTCGGTTGCAGCTAATATTTCGACCTTAGCGTGCCAACCATCCTGTGTGCTTAGAAATCCGTGTATCGCGATAGTGGGTGTGTTCTCACTGGTTGGGGCCGATACCCTTGCATCGAAATCAAGATGTGGTTGTGCGACAGTAGCATCGGTGGCGCGGCGGGTGCGTGGCGAGCGAGATGTCGAACGCTTTTTACCTCCTCTTTGCAGCCCTTGGGCAATTTCCTCCTCGTACCTTTGATGGTTCAGCTCCGACAACCGACGTAATACTGTAAGACGTGCGCGATCGCTGATGGTGAAGCGAACACGATCGTTTTCGGGAAGGTAAGGAACTTCGTGGAAGTCGTGCTCCAGATCAAGGTCATCCCAGCCGTAAGCACGAATGACTGCAAGGTCGATCTCACAATGTAGTCGTCGCATTTCATCAATACGTAAATCTACTTCAGATGGATCATGGAAGCGGTTGTAGAATTGCGTAAGACCGATCATATTCTCCAACATTATTTTCTCGCGGTTCTCATGATAAATTTCGCCATATGTGAATAATTCTTCGCGACCATCCAGAATAGGCATTGGCCATGTTTCCAAAGCCTGTGATGTTGAATAGTTCAATGTTGATGCCCCCAGAGTTCCACAAGTCCAAAATGCCCATTCCTGATGGTGAGTAGATTGTAGAACAGCAAACTCATCCCAACGGCGCAAAAAATAAAGCTTTGTTTTTGTGTTGTATATATTATTTGTTGGAACCTTTCTAAATGTAATGTATTTCGTCACAATTGCCGACGCAAGTACGGCTTCATAAGCAGCCATTTCTTGCATTAGGATAGGGCGAAGATCCCAAAATTTCCAGAAGCATTTTTGGTGAATTTGTCCGGTGAGCGAATCTCGATAGGGTTTGACAAGTTCTTCCACTCGACGGAATGCTGCGCCATACTGACGCGCTTTTTCCTCTGGCCAATCCCGGAAATAAATGACCCAGCGGTACGGTTCCAGCTTAGGCATTGTGTTGAGGTCTTGCCCATTGAACAACGGGAAGATCACCTCCGCACATTTCGGATCGGCTTCAAGTATTGCCGCCCGATCTTCAGCGGTAAGTTCGAAGCCACGCCCCATAACGTCTTGGCCTTGTGAGAACTGACCTTTCAACGCGTTGAGTTTCATTGGGCGCTCTATCTGAAAATCCTCTTCCAGTGCACCGTTGATCGCCGATACCGTCCGGCCATCCAGAATTTTCTGGCCTTGCCAGCCATCGCGGGCAACCCAAGCAATTGATATAACTACGGCTGCATTCCCCGGCCATGGCATTCGGGAAAAACTATGATAAACGGCTCCCCCCTTACCTATAATTTGATCCAAGCAAACCACGCGTGAACCTGTCTCCGTGATTGATTTAGTTGCGAGCAGGCCGAAAAATCCCCTTGAACCAAGTAGAGAAAAGACTCTGAGAAAAAAGTACGCGCAAAAATCGGGAGAGCCTTTAACTCCATTGCGGATATAGTTCAGATACTCCTGGTAAGCTAATCCGAAACGACGGCCCACCAATCGTCCTCCAGTAAATGGAGGATTTCCGACCATTCCATCAAAACCGCCTTTCCTGATCACTTCCGGGAATATCAAAGCCCAATGGAATGGCCTTCGGGGGGCTGTTTCTTTAGGAAAATCAATAGCTAAATTCTCTTTCGCCTGACGAGCTATCTGCTCACCCATTTTCTCGTTACCGCCAAGAAAATCACCGGCCATTGTGGCAAGCTTATCCAGTGCGGTATTGAGTGCCCGTGTATTGCCACCGCATCGTAGTGCCTCACCGATCATGGCATCGGCGATTAGCTCTACGGATTCGAGTTTACGTCGAGCCTCGCTATCCAGCCGGGCCATGGCTTCGACATCTTGTATATCCCGTATGGCCGTGGCGCGGAGTTGCTTGCGCAATTCAATGGCCTCATTGACCGCCGCCTCGACTTTTTGCCCGAAGATGTGGAGTTGGTACTGCTGCCCTGATTCTGTATCCATGCGCAACCGGGTGAGCTGTTCCAGCCGGTGGATGCCCAGCAGGCTGTCGCCAGAGCGGAGGTTGTGATCAAGAAAGCCGAATGGCCTGCCCTTGGCGAGGGTCACCAGCCAGATGGAGAGTTTGGCCAGCTCCACCGCCAGCGGGTTGATGTCCACACCGTACAGGCAGCGCTCGGCCACCAGACGGCGGGCAATAGTCAGCCGTTCATCAAGCTGAGATGACAGGGGTTCCTCAGCACCGAGTTGATCAAGCACATCGCCATCGACGGTGATGGCTTTTCCGGCTTCCTCTTCATGGAGCCAGGCCTCAACCAGTTTTTCGCCGAGATAGCGGCAGGCCTGCACGAGAAAGGCCCCAGACCCCATGGCGGGGTCGCAGATCTTGAGGTCAAGAATCTCCCGCGACGACTTGAGCATCCATTCTTCGCGGGGCTTGCCATCGGCCGGACCGAGGTAGACCACAGGTTCCAACGTGGTGGTGACGATACTCTCAGTGAGGGCTTTCGGGGTGTAATGGGTGCCAGTCTCACGCCGATCGGCCCCAAGGGTGACCATGAACGAATTGTCGCGATAAACGATCGGGTCGCCCCAGGCGTCGGTGCGAAGCAGGTTCGTGAAGGGACGGATACGTTCGGCCAATGCGGTATCGCCACCACAGACACCCAACAGTCGGCCAAAGACTGCGTCGTCGGCTGGTTTGGACAAACCGTTCCTGATGGCTGATCCGCTCCGCCCGGTGACTTCCAGAAGCAATTCGACGAGCGCCGCTTCGTCGTCCAGACGGGCCGACTCCAGCTCCGCGAGGGCAATGTTCGGGTTCTTTGCCTTCTGTGCCCCCTGCAGGCCCAGAGTCACGCGGGGAACGCGAGCCACAGTGTGTTCAAGAAGACCTTCATAGACATGCCCGATCTGCTCCACATCAAGCGCACGGTAGGACAGCAGCAGCGCACCACCGGGCTGCTCCAAAATCTGTAGCGAATTCAAAAGCAGCAGCACGGTACGGTTGTCGATGGGCACCGGCACGGCCGAAGTTTCCCGCCAACGAGTGCCTTTGGCTCGGCCTTCCAGAAACGGAAAACGATCAGGATCGAACAGCGAGCCGCCCAAGGCTGGCATCCGCAGGCTTTCATGCTCAATGCCGCCATAGACGGCCCGGAAGACGGCGAGTAACCTAGCCCAGGCGTCGTGACGGCGGTCGAGCACTTCCGGCCCGTGACGATCGGCTTCTTCTGCCAGTTGACCGCGCAGGGTGGAAACGGCGTAGCATCGGTCGTAGACAGAATCACCGAGAAGGAGCAGGCCGCGTTCCTCGGCACAGAGGACGAACACCAGCCGCATCATCACCGTCAGTCCTGCCTCGTAGAGCTCGGCGGGCTTCACGTCGCGGAGCAGTTCCCGATTGCGATCCTCGTCGGCCTTGTCGAGACACTGCACGAGCACCTCGACCGCACGACGAACCTGCTCGCCGAGGGTGTCCGTGACCTCCTCGTGATGCTTGAGGGATTCTTCCAGAAGCGATTCCAGGGTATCTTCCGCCGGGCCGAAACAGCGCCGGACTCCGAGCAAAGACTGGAAGGCCCTAAGAGTGCTCGGCTCTTGGAACCAGAGACGTGCGTACCACGATGCCTGACTGGAAGTGGACCCCACCGGCGCGTTGACCAACATCCATCGTTCGCCATCGGTCAGAAGTCCCACGCGCACGCCATGGGTACGGCAGAGCAGGGTCATGCGTTCCTGGAGGGAAACGGGCCAGCCATCACCTCGCTGGACCGATTCAAGATCGGTGTCCGGTGGCAGAACGGCGATGAACAGGCGCGGCTTTAAGTCTGCAGGAGAGCAGACAATCCAGTTGGGTTTGAACGTCCCTGCGTGTTCCTGCGACGAAACGCTCGGGAGTTCGCTCGGCCAATCGCCCGCGTGGACGAGGGATTCGTGGTCGTATTCGAGCAGGTCCGTCAGTACCAGACGAACCCACTCCCGGTGCAGTTCCGGCAACAGTTTGTCTTCCTGATCCACCGCCTCGCGCCATTCTTCGTAAGCAGCCCTGAGTTTCTGGCGTCGCGGGGTCTCCACCGCTTCCAACCCTTGCGGGAATGCCTTGTCCAGCATAGACATGGTGAGGAAAGGACCGGATATCTCAATCAGGGAGAGCCATTCGGCGTGTTTGGATAGATTCTTCATGCCGGATCAGCTCCTCCTTGCCTGTGATTGTGGAACGAGGAATACGACGGCCACCGGGAACGTTCGATCTACCGGATTGGCGTAGTGTTTTTCGATCGCGGCCTTTTCTTCTTCCCGCTCTTCCGGAATCCGAGCCAATCGGGCTTCAAGGGCATGGACGTCCTTCTTGACTTGGGCCATCTCTTCGGGCGAGAGCCCGGGCAGATAGAGTTGGCCATCTTGACGATCCGGCTTCAGTTCCTTGCGAATGCTGGCTTCAAGCTCATCCAGAACCGTTCGAACGTCTGCGATTTCGCTTTTCATGCGCCTGTCGAGGGTGTTCTCAAGAAACTTCAAGCGGTCCCTGGATCTCGCTTCGACGGCGGCCATGAGAGCGTCTTCGTGGCGTTCAAACCTGTCCTTCAGAACGTCGAATAGTGCCTGGTCTGGTTCAATAGGCGAGCCTTGGGCAGCCAGAGCTTCCAGTTTGCCGACTTGAGCGATGCGAGCGAACCGTTTGTGTTCGAGTTCTCCTCCGGCGAGGGTCAGCTCTTCGTGAAGGCGATGGTGGTCTCCGCCGGTGATCACCAAGCGCGACCAGACCGCCACCGCCGGGACTCGCAATTCATTGTCGGGTACGGTTCGAACCGCCACGCGGTGAAGTCGCTTGACGTCGTCGAGTTTCCATATCTCCTCCCGCAGCAGGCGCAGACACATCTGCACTAAGCGGTGGTTGAGATGTACCAAAACGACATTGTCTCTACCTTTGGCGACATCGTGATCGAAGGTAATCGGGCGGCGAACGCCGGTATGGGGGTGTTCCAGTCCGACGGTGGCTCTGCCCCAGGAACCGGGAAGAACAGGCACTTCGAAAATGCTTCCCTTTTCGCCGTGAGCCGATCCGATGGGTTTGAGCGCTGGCTTTTCCGCCAGATCCAAAGCGACCTCGACCGCACGCGAAATATGCTCGGGCGACAAATGGAAATCGTTCTTCGCTTCCATCAGTCTCTCGTGCAGGCGAGCGATGCGTTCCTGAAGGCGCTTTTCCGCCGTGACGAACTTCCCCACCTTGGCGGCCTTGGCTTCCGCCGCGGCGGTATCCAGGCTGCTGCGCCTACCGAGCATGGCTTCTACGATCTGCTGGGCAATGACCGGTCCAACGCTGCCGAGAGCCTCCCGGATGGCGTCGATCTTGAGGACGGCGCGCATCAGATACTCGTGATCTCCCGCGACATCACCGGGTTTGACGGACCTGCCTGCGGCTCTTGAGGAAAAACCTTTCCCTACCGGATGCCAGATGAAGACGGTGTCTTCCTTCTGCCCATGACGGTCAATGCGGCCGTTGCGCTGTTCCATGACATTTGGATTCCACGGAATCTCAACATGGATGAGGTAGTTGCAGTGGTTCTGCAGGTCAATACCTTCCGAGGCCGCGTCGGTCGCGAGCAGAATGCGGACCGGCGAGATGTCTGGATGTGCCTGGAACGCGGCTTTGACCGACTCGCGCTCGTCCGGCGACATGTTTCCATGCAGATACATCAAGCAATCGCTGCCGTAGCCGTTGGCAGTGAGAATCTGATGGAGCCACGAATGGGTGGCCCGGTATTCAGTGAACAGAATCACGCGCTTTCCGTTCCAGCATCCGTTCGTCTTCAGATGGCTCTCAAGCCAGTCGAGAATGGCCCTGGCTTTCGAGTCAACGCGGTTGCGTGCTTTCTCCCCCCATGCGGAGAGACGGTTGAGCATGTCTCTCTGCTCAAGTGACAGAGGTGGCGCGAGTTCGCTCGCTACCTCAACCGCTTCGTACTGGGCTTTTTCGACCAGCGAATCGTTCGAATGCTCCTCTTCGGTTTTCAGGATCGCCTTGCGCAGAATGCGATCGTCCATGGTGTCTCGGTCGCCTTTTGGCTTGCCGCGTTCGAGAGTTTCCCGATGTTTCGCCAGCGTGAGTGCGAAAGCCATGGGTGAAGAAAAGAGGCGCTTTTTGAGAAGCATGTGAACGAAATCGGTTCCATATTCGAAGCGCGTGCCCTTGACGCTCTTCGAACGGTCGGCCGTGTACTCTCCGAGCAAGGCGTGGATCTGGCGCTCCTCCTCGGAGTAGTCGATTTCGAGACCTTCGAGCTTGCGCTCCGGAAACACCGGCTTGCCGTTCGCGTCGACGATGTCGCGCTTCAGTCGACGAACCATGACGCGGTGGAGTTGTTTCTCGTCCGGCATGACGGTCCTGGCGAATCTCTGATCATCCAGCAACTCCAGCAACGAGGTGAAGGACTCTTGGTATCCGTTGTGGGGGGTAGCACTCAAAAACAGCCGATGGGTAAAGTGTGGAGCAAGTAAACGGATTAGCCGTGTTCTCTGACTTTCCAAGGCATACATGGATGCTGACGCCGGTGCGACGTTGTGCGCCTCGTCAACGACCAGAATATCGAATTTTCTCGGATAGGTAATGTGAGGAGGGAGTACGTCCTTCAGCAACCTGAAACCTTCGCCGCTCTTCATCCAGTCCATTGAAGTGATGAGACGAGGATAGGACGTCCAAGGGCTTACATGGATACCGCGTTCGCGACGGAGGCGCTTAACGTACTCGGTGTCGACGATCCGAAATTCGAGGCCAAATTTTTCCTGCATCTCGGTCTGCCATTTGACTTGCAGGCTGGCGGGGCAAACGACGAACACGGTCCGGGCGCGATGACGGACGAGCAGCTCCTGGATGACCAGTCCCGCCTCTATCGTTTTACCCAAGCCGACATCGTCCGCGATGAGGAGATTGACGCGGGCCATCTCGACGGCTCGAACCAACGGATCAAGTTGGTAGTCCTCAATGGTTATACCGCTCCGGAAAGGCGATTGCAGAAAAGAGCGATCCGCGTTGGTGATCGCTCCCCAGCGAACGGCGTCAAGAAAGGCTTCCAAGCGGTCGTTGCTGTCCCAGCCGGTGATCGACGGCAGCCCAGCCTTTTCCAAGACTTGAGCTCCGGCCTCCAACTGCCAGACAACTTGGATCTCTTCGCCCATGGAATCTTCGTCCAGGGATGACAGGCCGACGAGGTGTTGCTCACCGTTGATCGCCGTTGACAAGGCTCCACTGGAAACATCAGTGACCACCCACTGACGACGTCGGACCTCAACAAGTTGACCGGGTTCGGGAACGGCTCCGAAACGAACGACACTGTTCGCTGAACTTGTGTTTGTCGTTGTCATTGTGACCGACTCCTCCGTCTCGACCGATACGCTTTCTTGGTCGCTTCCGATACATGCGACAGCAAGCTGGCTCCGATAACCTCGCCGAGGGTGACGGGAACGGCGTTGCCGATCAGCCTGCCGATGGACTTCTGGCAAATCTGTTCTCCCGGTCGAGTGAACTCGTAATCCGGAGGGAAGCTCTGCAAGATCGCGCCTTCTCTGAGAGAAATAGCTCGGTCTTGCTCCGGATGGCCGAAACGGCCGTTACCAAACCCGAAGAATTGCGTCGTCACCGTCGGGGCGGGAGCGTCCCAGGTCATGCGGCCATAAACGCTGGGGTAGGTCTTCCCGGAAAATTTCTTGTGGCAGTCGGCCACCAACTCCCTGGGCCAGTCACGCCATGTCCCCCCCGGCCTGGAAGCTTTTATGCGGCGCATATTGATTTCGGAAAGAGCGGAGCATTGGTGTAGAGGGTCTTTCGGGTGGCTCGTTCCGGCCGATAGAGGAGGCAGGTTGCCAATGGCCTCCTTGACGGTTCTCGGTCTCTTGCCGAACTGATCGGGAGTCAGAAGCGAGATCGGTCCGAACTTGGACGCCAGCAACACCAGACGGTTGCGCCGTTGGGGGACGCCGTATTCGGCGCAATTGACCACCCGGTATGCGACCGAGTATCCATTGCCTTCAAGGCTGACCACGAACTCGTCGAAAACGTTCTGTTCGACCAGTCGCGGAACATTCTCCATGGTGACAAGATCCGGTGACAGTTCGTCCACGAGTCGCGAAAACTGCAGCAAGAGCCACCAGCGCTTGTCGGACTCTGTCGCCTTTTGGTTGTAGGTGGAAAAAGTCTGGCACGGAGCGCAACCGGCGAGAAGTTTAATCCCGTTCTTTCTGTAGTGACGCTCCAGCTCGCTGGCTTCCAGCTCCTCCACCGATTTGAGGAGGAACTTGGCATTATTGTTGGCGACGTAGGGGTATTCACAAGCCGGATCAATGTCCACGCCTAGGCGGACATCGACACCGGCCTTCATGAGGCCATGTGTCAGTCCACCCGCCCCGCAGAACAAGTCGACGGCATAGACCTTACGCTCTAGCGTCGCTCCGATTTTAGCCTGTATCCCGTTTCTCATTTTTTCGAGTCTTTGCCTACATCTTCCTTGGATGAGTCGGCAGATGCGCCACCGGCCTCGACCCAAGCGTCGACCTGATCCCTCTTGAACTTCCAGAGTCGGCCCATGCGATGCGCTGGCATACCGAACCGATCGATCCAGCGATATACGGTGTCACTGCTGACCCCGAGATATTTGCATATCTCATCCACCGATAACCAGCGGTCTTCAATCTCGGCCATTTTTTTCAGCTCCTGTCGGACGCTTTCGCTTTTTTGTCATATCTGCCAATGGCGGAAGTCTGGGCGTCGAGCACAATAATCCCAATTTTATTGGCTTTTAAGCTACATTTTTTGGAGGCGATTGTCAACCGCTTTAAACCGTTTTCAGCCGCAAGAAGTCGAAAATAGCTGCTCCAGAAGATATCCCTGTCGCCACTGGCGACGCTCTCGCCGTAAGACGGACATGGCATCCGGTAGAACCAGGCTGGAATCGGGGGCTACTTCAGGTGAAGTGGAGATCAAAATATGAACACGATCTGACCCCAACGCGTGCCACCAAGAGCTTGACATTTGGTATATTTTTTATACCATTTAGACATGAAATTTGAAGACAATCCTGCCAAAAGCCTTGCCAACAAAAGCAAGCATGGCCTGGACTTTGAGGAGGCCAAGGCACTATGGGATGACGAGAACCTGCTTGTCTTTCCACTACGCTTTGAAGATGAGCCTCGGCAAGCCTGCATCGGGCGTCTGGGAGGCAAGCACTGGACAGCAATCATGACTTGCCGTGGTACGACGGTGCGGATAATTTCTGTCCGCCGCTCACGGAAAGAGGAGATAAGAGCTTATGAAAGCGAGTGATTTTGACAAGGCTTTTGACGAAGGCGCAAGCGTGATGCCCTTTGCGAATATGGACAAGGCCCAGCGGCCCAACCGCTCAAAACGGGTCAATGTGGATTTTCCTCAGTGGATGGTGGATTCTCTGGATCGGGAGGCACAGCACTTGGGCGTGAGTCGGCAGGCGCTGGTCAAGGTCTGGATAGCCAACTGTCTGGCACGGGAGGCGCACAGCCTTCGCTGATCAGCAAACGCAGGGTCGCATTTCCTCAAGATAACATGCTGAATTTATTGAAGCCATGGTCTCATTGACGGACTCGAAAAGAAAAGTTAATATCTCAATAAGTTCAGGATGTTAGTAAGCAAAATGCTTGAACGGTATTCTGAACGGTATTTGTGGGAAGCACCCACATGATGCTCTTTGATATTAGTACGTTGTACCTTGCTTTGGGTCTCCCCTTCGCACCAATAAGAAGTCCAAAATAGTCTATAGAAGGGCGGAATCACTAAGAAAAACGTGATTCCGCCCTTCTCTTTTTGTCCAGTAAAATCCAAGTACCCACGTGGACACCCACAAAAATCGTTGGTAGATTCGCAGGTACCAATACCACAACGCCATTTCGGCACGGCGAAATACCAGTACGCTAAAAATCTTCTTTGAATTCAAATGGATGGAGGTATATTTTTCTGGATTTCGCCGCACACTTCCGGACTATTTTGGAGGATACCAACATGAAATTTTCCGATGCCGCTGTACGGAACGCCAAGGCCGACAGCAACGTGCAAAAGCTTTCTGACGGCGGCGGGTTATATCTGCATGTGACGCCCACGGGTAGCAAGCTCTGGCGCATGGCCTACCGTTTTGAGGGCAAGCAGAAGTTGCTCAGTTTCGGCGCGTACCCCAGTATCCTTGCGGGATGCCCGCAAGTACCGCGAAGAGGCCAAGGAGCAGCTTGCCAAGGGCATCGACCCCGGCGCGGAAAAGCGCGAGGCCAAGGCCGCAATTATCGCCAAGGAACAAGAAGTGCGTGACACTTTCGCCTTTGTGGCGCGGGAATGGTTCGCCAAGTATGGCCACGCTGTCGCCCAAGCATGAGGCCAACCTGTGGCGCTACCTTGAAAATACCCTGTTCCCGGTGTTGGGCAGCAAGCTGCTCACCCAACTGGGACCGGCGGATTTTGGGCGGTGGTGCAACCTGCCCATCGCGCTGCTCCAAATGCTGGCACGCAAGGAAGGCTTGGCAGAATTGCTTGACGCATATGGGCATATTATTGTGGATGAGGGTCACCATCTACCGGTTTTTTCGTTTGAGGGCATCCTCAAGCAGACCAAGGTGCGGTATATTCTGGGGCTGACAGCAACACCTGAGCGTCGCGATAGCCACCATCCGATCATTTTTATGCAGTGCGGCATGGTACGCCACAGTGTGACAAAGATAGAACATCTGCTCTCCAGCCTTGAGGTCAGAGCGCGGTGTTTGCAAACTCCCACATTGCCAAATGATGCCACCATTCAGGATGTATTCCGCACGCTTTGTGAGGACAGTGCCAGAAATTCGCGTATAGTCGATGACACTTGGGACGCATGGAACGAAGGACGAAAAGTACTGCTACTGACTGAGCGAGCGAACCATCTGGAAATATTGCGCGAAATGCTTGCCTCAAAAGGGGTGTCTTGTCATATCCTGCATGGACGACTTTCACGTAAGCAACGGGCGCTTGTGCTGGACACCTTACAGACAATGCCCGACAGCGCGGCACGGGTGATACTGGCCACGGGGAAACTTATCGGCGAGGGATTTGACCATTCGCCACTGGATACGATCGTGCTGGCCATGCCCATTTCGTGGCAGGGAACTCTGCAACAATATGCTGGCCGCTTACACCGTCAGCATATAGATAAAGCCGACATTCGCGTTTATGACTATGTGGAGACCGATAACCCGCAACTTCACCGGATGTGGAAAAAACGCCGAGTAGGGTACACGGCAATGGGGTATCACGTTGTTGAAACAGAAGGTATTTCGTAACGTAAGAGGTGATGTGTGTGATGTGATGATTTACGAGTTCGCTTGACCTCTTACAGTGTTAAGTTTAGTATACGCCAAACCAAGAAAACTAATCTTCAAGTTGTCCTTCTTACGCGACTGTTACCTTGAAACGACACTTCTCCGCGCCACCCAAGACTGTCTCTATTATTTCTACCTTGATATTTTTTTCTGGCAATAAATTACCAATAATATACAATATGCTTTGGCGTGAGCATTCACAATGTGTTACATCTTTTATTTGTCCGCTTTTTACTTCTGGGCAGACACATGCAGGATACCCAATTTCATAGACATGTCCTTCTTCAATGATATTTGCGAAAAGCCATTCAGTATTTCCATATCGTTTATACTGTTCATCTAAGCAGCACCCACATTCTTCAAATTGTTTTCTTTGCATCACTAATATTGTGTCCTTGACGCAATGTATCGCCTTGCTTCTATAATTCATTGTATCTTCTTTTTTTATCGAGCCATTAAAGCGAAGACTCCCCAGCCTAGGTACTCACGGGTATACGCTGCATAGCGCGTCGGCTCTGAGGTCAGCTTTGCGCGAATCTCATTGGCAAGGGCATCATGGGGATTCGTCTCAAGCCACCGCCGCATGGTGAGCCATTTAGCTGCCTCGTACCTGTCCCAGCCTTCCTGATCGGCCAGAACCATTTCCACAACATCATAGGAAAGGTCGTCAAAAAATGAGAGCAATTGCGGAAGCGTGAAAAAGTCTGAGATAGCACCAGCTCCGCACCCCTTGGCAACGTCTTCCGTTGCAGGCGCCCTCAGCCAGTAAGGCTCGCCAATAAGGATAATCCCTCCGACGCCAAGACTCTTGGCTAGAAGCTCAATGGTTCCGGCGACTCCTCCGCCGATCCATGTGGCACCGACACAGGCAGCCACATGAACCTTTTCTTCAGCGATATAGCCGACAGCGTCGGCGTGGATAAATTTGACCAGATCAGTGACTCCAAGTTCTTCGGCACGGCGTTTCGCTTGCGCAAAAAACAACTGGCTCATGTCAATGCCAGCGCCGGTAACTCCGTGATCACGCGCCCATGTGCATAGCATTTCTCCCGAACCGCTGCCAAGGTCGAGTATGCGCATTCCCGGTTCCAGACGCAAAGCAGCGCCAAGGGTGGCGAATTTTTCTGATGTGAACGGGTTATGAATGCGATGGGCACTTTCGCTGATGGTGAAAATGCGGGGGATATCCAATGCAGAATTTACTGAACCCATATCTACTTCCTTTTGCGGGTATGTTTAAGGCAATGTAAGCTATACAATTGGTTAATGCATCCTACTTTTCATTTATGAAAAGAAAAAGCGCCCCAAACAAAGTTGGAGCGCTTTCATCTAGCTGTTTTTGAAGGAGTTAATAATTTTGTATATAGTCTTTTCTGACAAGCAATAGTGTTCAGCCAAGCCTTTTACGGAGCATCCAGCCAGACGTCTGGCGACAATCTCCCTGTTTCTAGCCTGAATATCTTTTCTTGTCTCTGTATTTGTCCCCCACGGAAGTTTATTATCTGCCTTGCGCGGGATATAGATACATTCTCCGTCTATATACGCCTGAACCGCATTCAACAAAAAATGCGGCAATACATCATTTGCCTTTTTATAGCTCATTGTGCTCCTCCTAATGGTGAATTAGGACTGAGCAAGAGCTATTGCCTAAAAAACTGTCATGTTACGCAATAGCCCCTGCTATGCGCAACGAAAAATATCCAGTGCGTTAAACATATCTTTCCTTTTGTAAAAGTGTATAAAGAGGATAGAGGCCAAAAATATTTCTGTCAATGCACGGCACCACGCATGCGCTAACGGGAAAAATTTGTCTCTTCGCGAAGGCGCACAAGGACGGCATCCACAGCCTCTTCAATCTGTAATTTTGCTGTATCCAAAACCATGTGCTCTCTGTTCCACGGTTGATATTCACGGCTGGCAACACTTTGCCAATCAGGCAAAACAAGGCCGGCAATGTCAGAAATGCGGCTCTCAACCCGTTCCTTGTGTTGCTGTATATCCGAGCAGATAATCTCTATTTCCAGATACTTGGCACCTTCCTGAATTGCGACATCTCGCCATGCATCACGGGTAATTTGTAATGGGTTCACAGAATCCGCCACGACGGGCAAGCCAAGACGCAAATTGTCGGCTGCCACGGCGTATCCGGCAAAGTACCCCGCCGGGCCTATATCCCATTGGCTTGCCACCAGCCCCGCGCGCACAAGTGCCAGCTCCAGACTGTCGATGCGCACATGGACGGCGGAAAGTCTTTTTGCCACACGCCGTGCGATGGTTGTTTTGCCGGTTGCGGGTAATCCGCCAAAGATGATAAGCATATTTTCTCGCGATTATGGGGTTACACAGTACAATAACAGAGTTTATGCCCCGCTCAGGAAACACGGCTTGCCCCTTTGCTGATGCTATAGCTCGATGTTGGGAAAGGCAATATTTGCAAGCAGTGAACCTGTTCAAATGACCGAAGCGCCTCTTTTGGGGGCACGGGTTAAATCTGGCAAGTAGCATGCATGAATTTAGTCGAGGGAAAAAATGAACAACATCTTCAGCCCGACAATGTCCTCAGCCCGCCAGGCCGTTGTACGCGGCCCCAGCTTGACCAGCTTGGAGAAGCGGCCTGATTTGCAGCCGTCCCACCAGGCGCTTTTGCTGATGGGGATGAGTTGAAGGACTTGCGGGAGCCGGACGAATCCTGTTGTGCGCATTGCGGGTAAAGTAGCCATGGTTACACCTCCTGATAGGTTTTTGTTGTTTGATGGAAGTGTATCATGGGTTTTCCGGCGGGCTCTTTTGTGGGTTGGAAAAGTGTCGTTTGTAGATATATTGGATTGCATGGAATAGTACTTCGTGGACAAAATTTTTGTTGACATGGTTTGAAAAAACAAACTTTCTGCTGTATTACGGCCCATTGCACGAAAACAACGGGCCGTTTTTACTGTTTTCTGGGTGCCTATGAAGCGTTTTTCAGGGTATCGAGGTAATCCGCCCATTCCTGCATCATTTTGCGCCGTTGCAGCAGATATTCCGCGTAGTTGCATGCCGCCCGCACGTCATTTCGTTCGCCATGGGCGAACTGGCGTTCGATCCAATCCCGGTTGTAGCCGAGTTCGTTGAGCAGGGTGGAAGCGATGGAACGGAAACCGTGCATGCACATTTCGTTCTGGGCGTAACTCATACGGCGCAGGGCATCGAGCATGGGGACGTTGGAGATCGGCTTCACATCCGACCTGACGGACGGGAAGAGATACTTGCTGGTGCCCGAATACGGTTGCAGTTCCTCAAGAATCTGCATGGCCTGCGTGGACAGCGGCACAATGTGCATCTGCTTCATCTTGGTACGGGCGGCGGGAATGCGCTACTCATGCTCCTCAAGGTTGAACTCGCTCCAGACGGCGGCGCGGAGTTCTGTGGGTGACTCTTCGGGGCCGTAACGCGCCGCTCAGGTCGTTTGCCGGGTTGCGCTCAGCGCGTCCGACAATCAGGGCGTAGCGGTACACTTGGGCGATTATCTGGAGCAGACGGCGGGCGGTTTCATTGTGGCCCTGTTGGTCAATGGGCCGGACAAGCGCCAGAACGTCGCGGGGCTCTATCCGGTTGATGTGCTTATCGCCGAGAACCGGCAAGACATACTTCTCCAGGCGGAACATGACCGTGCCCCGGTGTTTTTCCGTGAAGTCTTCGGTACGGGTCGCATGCCATTCCTTGGCGACGTTCCGGAAGGTTTCGGCGATTTCAGCGCGCTCCGCCTCCTTGGCGGCTTTTTTGAGAGCTCCGGGATCAATGCCTTCGTTCAGCAGCCGTTTGGCTTCCATGCGCTTTTCCCGTGCCCTTTGCAGAGTTATGCCGGGGTATTCGCCTAAGCTGAGCGACTTTGCCTTGTTGTCAAAAGAGTAGGCCAGCCGCCAGTACTTTCTGCCGGTATTGGAGCAATACAGGTACAGGCCGCCGCCAGCGAGCTTTACGGGCTTGTCGGAAATTTTAAAAGTTCTGATCTTGGTGTCGGTGAGAGGCATAAGGGTACTCCTTGGTTTTCGAGGGACGAAACGATACCCGGATGGACGATAATATCTTTTACTTTTAGGATATTACATCAAAAATCGGGTATCGTTTTGCATACCACAGCTCGATGCCCTGAAAAATACCTGAATGACTCTTGGATAGCCCCAGATTCGGGTGGAGGCGGGGATCACAATTTCGTCCGGAAAAGCAAAAACGCCAAGGTTTTTGTACCTTGGCGTTCTTTGTAATACCCGAATTTGGCGTCCCCAAGGGGATTTGAACCCCTGTCGACGGCGTGAAAGGCCGTTGTCCTGGGCCGGCTAGACGATGGGGACGAGTGAAGCAATCTTCTAACCAAAAAATTATAACGTGTCAAGCCGAACATTGCAATTTATGGGTTGGTCACGCTCCGGCCGCAGCAGTGCGCATGGATTCCATCCCTTCCCACAGGGGGGAGTGGCCGCTTTTGCCTGAGCGTTGCAAGACCGCGCCGCCTGAGGTATTTTATCTCATGCCCCGCGCCAACTCCGCTCCTTTGTTATCGCCTGCCGCTATTCCGTCCCTGCCGCCGGAGTCTGTTGACGCACACTGTGAGAGCCAGCTTCGCCTGCTGCAGGAACTGGCTCAGCTCATGGATGCCGCCAGCGACGTAGCGCAGGCTCTGGACAAGGCTTTGGCCCTGATGGCCGGGCATCTGCACATGATGCGCGGGGCCATCACTCTGGTGTCACCGCAGACCGGCGAAATCCGCATTGAATCCTCCTACGGCCTCAAGCCCGCGGAGCGCCAGCGCGGCCGCTATGTGCGCGGCGAAGGCATCACCGGCCGGGTCATTGAGAGCGGCCGTGCCATGTATATTTCCGATGTCTCCGAAGAGCCGCTGTTTCTGAACAAAACCCGTTCGCGCGATCTGAAAAAAGAGGGCATTTCCTTTATCTGCGTGCCCATCCGGCTTAATAACCATGTGGTGGGCGCGCTTTCCGTGGATCACCTGCTGGCCGATGCCGCCACTCTGGAAGACGAAGTCCGCTTGCTGCTGATCATTGCCACGCTGCTGGGACATGCTGCTCTGGAAACCCAGGGGCGCATGGACGAGGAGAGCCGTCCCTCGCTGCGGCCCAAGGGCTTTGTGGGCAATTCGGAAAGCATGCAGAAGGTTTATGCCCAGATAGCCCAGGTGGCCCCGTCCGCCACCACGGTTTTATTGCAGGGCGAGTCCGGCACGGGCAAGGAACTGGCCGCCAGAGCCATTCATGCGGCCAGCGCCCGCGCGGCCCGGCCGTTTATTTCGCTCAACTGCGCGGCCCTGCCGGAAAATCTCATTGAGAGCGAACTGTTCGGGCACGAGCGTGGAGCTTTTACCGGGGCCAACGCCACCCGCAAGGGGCGTTTTGAACTGGCGCACGGCGGCACGCTGTTTCTGGATGAAGTGGGCGAACTTTCCCTGATGACCCAGGCCAAGCTGTTGCGCGTTTTGCAGGAACGCACCTTTGAACGCCTGGGCGGCATGGAGACCCTGCATGTGGACGTGCGCTTCATTACCGCCACAAACCGCGATCTGGAGCGGATGGTGGAGGAGGGGAGCTTCCGCCGCGATTTGTTTTACCGCCTCAATGTCTTTCCCATTTTTCTGCCGCCCCTGCGTCAGCGTCCCGAGGATATCCTGCCCCTAGCCAGCCATTTTATCCAAAAATACTCGGCTGCCAACGGGCGGAAGAATGTCCGCCTTTCCTTGGCCGTCATGGACATGCTCCAGCGTTATGACTGGCCCGGCAATATCCGCGAGTTGGAGAACGTCATGGAACGCGCCGTACTGCTGCTGGGCCGCGAAAATCTGGTGCTGCCCCAGCATCTGCCTCCGGCTCTGCACAGCGTGCACTGTGGCGGCCATGGCGGCGATGACCGTTGCGCCCTTCGGCCCGGCCTGGCCGGCAGTCTGCAGGAGCGTCTGGATGAACTGGAGCGGGCCTGCATTGTGGAAGCCCTGGAATCCAGCCGGGGGCAGATCGGCCGGGCCGCGGCCAGTCTGGGACTGACCGAGCGGATCATGGCCCTGCGCCTGAAAAAATACGGCATCAGTTACAAAACCTTTCGCCCCGCCCGCAAGGGTATGCCGCCCGTTGATAGTGACGCCTGAATGTAAATCATCCAAAATGTAGTTTTTGCGGCGGCGGCCCGCACCCAGCGCATAACCGGGGTGAAAGGGCGCTGTTTCACATTGAAAATTGGCTTTGGGTTGCGCGCTCAACTCAGAATGTTGCAAAAATGACAAAATTGTAGATTTAAAAGAACAATATATAATATATTGATTTTACATAATATTCACAAGAAGGATTCTCCCGCTGCCCGGATTGGTGGGAGAATCCTTTTCTTTTTTCGACAAATTTGTTGAAAAAAGAGCCTTCCGCAAGCCGCCCGCTGTATCCCCTCTCCGCATATATCAAAAAAATATTGTGCAAAATTAAATAGATATATAGCCATTCGGTTTGCCATCCGGTCCTGGCATGGATTGTGCCTTAAGGCACATGGGAGGCGCGACATGTGTCGCGTCGGGGAGAAACCATGGCGCCGGTTTCGTCTCTGGAGTTTTTGCCTGGCCGGATAGGGCCGCCGCAGATGCCGGGTTCATGTCGTTCCCGGGAAGACGACGCGACGGAAGTTGCGGGCGGCAGCGGCCATAAGGGAGTTTTGGGATGAACGCTTCGGATACGGCTTTTATCATTATCTGCGCCACCATGGTCATGCTGATGACCCCGGCTCTGGCCCTGTTTTACGGTGGTCTGGTCCGTGCGCGCAATGTGCTTTCCACACACATGCACAGTTACGCCAGTCTGGGTCTGATTACCGTGCTCTGGGCTCTTGTGGGCTACACCCTGGCCTTTGGCGAGGATGTCGGCGGCCTGATCGGCAATTTTTCCTATCTGTTCCTGAACGGGGTCGAGGGCACGGCCGCTCCGGCGGCCTCCAATCTTCCGCACACCGTTTTTGTGGCCTTTCAGTGTATGTTCGCGGTTCTGACAGTGGCACTGGTTTCCGGCGCATACGCCGAGCGCATCCGCTTCTCGGCCATGCTGCTCTTCTCCGGCCTCTGGATGATCTTCGCCTATGCGCCCATGGCCCACTGGGTCTGGGGCGGCGGCTGGATGGCCAAGCTGGGCGCTGTGGACTTCGCC
This sequence comes from Desulfovibrio porci, assembly GCF_009696265.1. Lineage (NCBI taxonomy): Bacteria > Pseudomonadati > Thermodesulfobacteriota > Desulfovibrionia > Desulfovibrionales > Desulfovibrionaceae > Desulfovibrio > Desulfovibrio porci. The sequence continues at coordinate 168,385 of NZ_VUMH01000004.1, read as the reverse complement.
GGCGGCGCGGTGGTCCATATGGCTTCCGGCGCGGGCGCGCTGGCCTGCGCCCAGGCCCTCGGCCCCCGGCTGTCCACAGGTCCGCAGAGCTTCACACCCAATAATCTGCCCTTCACCCTGCTGGGCGGCGGCTTGCTCTGGTTCGGCTGGTTCGGCTTCAATGCTGGCAGCGCCCTGTCCGCCGGTCCGCTGGCCGGTCAGGCCCTGCTGACCACCCATCTGGCCTCGGCCTGCGGCATCCTCGGCTGGATGCTGGTGGAATGGAAGCGCACCGGCAAGCCCACCAGCCTGGGCGCCATTTCCGGAGCTCTGGCCGGTCTGGTGGCCATCACGCCCGGCGCAGGCTTTGTGGGCCTGCTGCCCGCCATGCTTATCGGCTTTATAGGCGGCATGGTCTGCTATGGCGGCGTGCTGCTCAAGAACAGGTTCGGCTATGACGATGCGCTGGACGTGGTGGGCATCCACGGTCTGGGCGGCACCTGGGGCGCGCTTGCCACCGGCCTGTTTGCCAGTGCGGCCATCAACGAGGTGGACGGTCTGTTTTACGGCAATCCACATCAGCTCTGGGTACAGTTCATCTCCGTGCTGGGCACCTGGGTCTTCGTCTATGTGGTGAGCCGTCTTCTGCTCTGCGTCGTGGATGCCATTGTGGGGCTGCGCGTGGCGCCTGAAGCGGAATATGTCGGCCTGGACCTGAGTGAGCATAACGAACGTGGCTATTCGCTGTAAGCCGCAAGCGGCGAAGGGGACATCTCATGAAGAAACTGGAAATCATCATCCGGCCCGGCATGTTGGAGAGGGTCAAGGAAGAGCTCTCAAAGCTGGGCATTCACGGCATGAACTATTCGGAAATAAGGGGCTTCGGCCGCCAGCGCGGTCATACCGAAGTCTACCGGGGCACCACCATGCAGGTGGACTGCCTGCCCAAGATCAAGATTGAACTGGTGCTGCACGACGAGGCCCTGGAAAAGGTGCTCAATGCCGTGGTGGCCACGGCCCGCACCGGCCAGGTGGGCGACGGCAAGATATTCATCAGCGACGTGCAGGACGCGGTGCGCATCCGCACGGGCGAACGCGGCGAAGACGCGCTGTAGGCATTCATATTTTTTGAAATGAAAGGAGACGATGGTATGAGTTCCCCCCGCAACAAGGCGGTATTCAAGGCTGTTGACGCAACGCCGGTGGTTCCCTCCAGCCAGGAGGAAAAGTCGCATGAGGCCGGCGAGATTTTCGGACGCAATGTCTTCGGCCTTGCCGTGATGCGCAAGCGTCTGCCCAAAGACGTCTATCGCAAGCTGGCCAAAACAATCCGTGACGGCGAACGCCTGAATCCGGAAATTGCCGACGTGGTGGCCAACGCCATGAAAGACTGGGCCATTGAAAACGGCGCAACCCATTATACCCATTGGTTTCATCCCATGACCGGCCTGACCGCGGAAAAGCATGACGCCTTTCTCGCGCCTTCGGCCGACGGACAGGTCATCAGCGAGTTCTCCGGCAAGATGCTGATCAGCGGCGAACCGGACGCCTCGTCCTTCCCGTCCGGCGGCATCCGTTCTACCTTTGAAGCGCGCGGCTATACCGCCTGGGATCCTTCGGTGCCGGTGTTCATCATCCACCAGCCCTACGGCGCGACCCTGCACATCCCGACCTATTTCTATTCCTATTCCGGCGAGGCCCTGGACCGTAAAATTCCGCTGTTGCGCTCCATTTCCGCCTTGTCCCGGCAGGCCCTGCGCATCCTGAAGCTCTTCGGCAACACTTCGGCCGGCTACGTGCGGGCCATGGTCGGACCGGAGCAGGAATATTTTCTGGTGGACAAGAATCTGGCCGTGCTGCGTCCGGACATCATGCTGGCGGGCCGTACCCTGTTGGGCGCGCCTTCGCCCAAGGGCCAGGAAATGGAAGATCATTACTTCGGAGCCATTCCCGGCAGGGTCATGAGCTTCATGCAGGACGTGGAAAACGAACTGCTGGCTCTGGGTATTCCGGCCAAGACCCGTCATAACGAAGTGGCCCCCGGTCAATTTGAAATCGCGCCGGTCTATGAAGAGGCCAACATCGCCTGCGACCACAATATGCTGACCATGAACATGATGCGGCATATGGCCGGCAAGCACGGCTTTGTCTGCCTGCTGCACGAAAAGCCCTTTGCCGGAGTCAACGGCAGCGGCAAACACAACAACTGGTCCATGTGCGATTCCGACGGCCAGAACCTGCTCAACCCCGGCACCACGCCGCAGGACAACGCGCAGTTCCTGGTCTTTCTGGCCGCCGTGCTGCGTGCCGTGCACCAGCACAGCACGGCCCTGCGCCTGGGTACTGTGGGGGCGGGCAACGACCACCGTCTGGGAGCCAATGAAGCGCCCCCGGCCATCCTTTCGGTCTATCTGGGCGAACAGCTCACGGAGGTGCTGGACGATATCATCCACGGCAGCCATGCCAGGAACAGGAAGAGCCCGGTCATGGAAGTGGGTGTTTCCACGCTGCCGCCCCTGCCCGTGGATCTTTCCGACCGCAACCGTACCAGCCCCTTCGCCTTTACCGGCAACAAGTTCGAGTTCCGGGCCGTGGGTTCCTCGCAGTCAGTAGCTCCGGTGAACATCGCGCTCAATGCCGCCGTGGCCTGCGCCCTGGATGACATCGCCACCGAGCTGGAGGCCGCGATTTCAGCCGGCGCCAAGCTCAATGCGGCCTTGCAGGATCTGCTGCCCCGGCTGTTCAAGCAACACATGCCGGTGGTTTTCAACGGCAACGGCTATTCCGCCGCCTGGCCCAAGGAAGCGGCCAAACGCGGTCTGCCCAATTATAACAATACCGTGGCCGCCCTGGAACACTACAGCGACCCTGAGGTGATGAACGTCTTTTTGCGGCACGGCATCCTGAGCGAGCGTGAAATTCTGGCCCGCCAGGAAATCTTGCTGGAAAATTACGGCAAAACCCTCTGCATCGAAGGCAATCTGATGGTCAACATGGTGCGTTCCATGGTGCTGCCGCAGTGCCTGGAAGCCCAGACCAAAGCCGCCGACGCGGTGCTCAAGACCCGCGCCGTGCTGGGCGACAAGTCCGCCGCGCGCGAGGAGGGTTATTTCAAACTTCTGCATACCCATATCACGGCCCTGCAGACCGGCGTGGAAAAGCTGGAAAAGGCCGTGGAAAAGACCCAGGGCGTCCAGGACGCTCTGGAACAGGCCAAGGAAGCGCGCGACAGCATTCTGACCGCCATGACCGAATGCCGCGTCCATGCCGACACTTTAGAAAGGCTGGTGGAGGACAGCCTGTGGGTGCTGCCCAAGTATTCTGAGCTGCTCTGGGCGCACTAGGATTGTAGATCGAGTGTTGGGAGCGGGGAAGGTCTCATCCCGGGGGGGAAGATGAACTTATCCCGCTCCCGCCCCCCTGCGGCCCTGCGGCCGTGGGGCGCGTAGCGTCAGCGCCTGTCCGCCGCAACGGACGGCAGCAGCGCGAAGCGTAAGGGCGGGAAGTCTGGCGGCTTCCCGCCCTTAGAGCTTTTTGTAGAGGAAGATATTCGTTCATTCGTCGGACGCTGGGGTGACCCGGCGGCAGCGCCAGGCGTTGGCGCGATGCCGTGCGCGGCGAAGCTGTGCTACGGCTCAAGACAATATTGCAACGGATGGCGATAGCGACTGCATTGAACACGCCCCGCCGTTACGATGCGGTTTTCATCCGCACCCCGTCGGCTGCGGATTGCGGACGCCTTGCGGGCGGAGATATAGGCAACGGTAAAACTCCGGCGGAGCCAGAGGTTCCGCCGGAGTTTTACCGTCATGTAAGGCTTGGGGCTTCAGTCCTGCTTCATTTCCTGAATCAGACCCGTAAGCTTCTGGGCCTGGACGGAAAGGTCCGTCACGGCCTTGGACGCCTCGCCCATGGCTACAGCGATCTGTCGGTTCATATCATTGACCTGCAGGACGGACTGGTTGATTTCCTCGCTGGCGGCGGATTGTTCCTCGCTGGCTGTGGCGATGGCGTTGACCTGATCCGCCGTGGCGTCCACCGTGGTCACGATTTCCTCCAGAGCCGCGCCGGACTGGTTGGCGTAGTCCGTGGCCTGCTCAATCTGCTTCACGGCATTGTCCACGGATTCCATGCTCTTGGACGTGCTTTCCTGGATGGAACGGATGGCGTTGCTCACATCGTTGGTGGAGGCCATGGTTTTTTCTGCCAGTTTGCGCACTTCGTCGGCCACCACAGCGAAGCCTCGCCCGGCTTCACCTGCCCGCGCCGCTTCAATGGCCGCGTTGAGGGCCAGCAGATTGGTCTGGTCGGCAATGTCCGAAATGACGTTCATAATCTGGGTGATGGCCTGGGCATGCTCATTGAGCTGACCCATATCGTCCTTGAGTTCGAGCGAGAGAGTGCGCACCTGCCCGATGCTGTGCACGGCTTTTTCCACAATATTTGAACCGGCCTGAGCCTTGACCTTGGTTTCGGCGGAGGCGGCGGAAGCGGCGGAGGCGTTGCGGGCCACTTCCCGCACCGTGGCGTTCATTTCGTTCATGGCCGTGGCCGCTTCGGAGACACGCCCGGCGGCTTCGTTGGCCCCCTGGTCGGACTGCTCAATCTGGGCCGAAAGCTCCGTGGAGGCGGAGGAGAGGATATCCACAATGCCTTCGAGCCGGTTGGCGGCGGCCAGCATGCCGTCTTTTTTGGCGCTCTCGGCCTGTTGGCGGGCTTTTTCGGCCTCGTTCTGGGCAATCCTGGCTTTTTCCACGGCGGTGTTGGCTTCGCTGGTTTTTTGGGCCGCTTCGTCAATGCGTTCGCGCAGATTGCCGATCATCTGACCCAACGACGCATCCAGAGCGCGGATTTCACGCGGACTACGCGGATGCAGTTTGATTTGGGTATCAAGGTGCCCCTTTGCCACTTCATCCGCCGCGCCGGTCAATTGGCGCAAGGGGGAGCAGATGACCCGCGTCACATACCAGGCCACCAGAATTATCAAAGCCACGATAGCCAGACAGATCCAGGCCTGGTACATGGCATAGCGGTCATTGTTCTCGGCCACCAGGGCGGAGATGCGCTGTTGCTCGGCCTGCACGCTGTCGATATAGACGCCGGTGCCGATAAGGACATCTGTGCCCGGAATCAGGCAGATATAGCTGAGTTTGGGCTGGATGCCCGCGCCGGGTTTTTCAAAGGTGTACTCCACAAAGCCGCCGCCGTTCTTGGCCGTTTTCATGAATTCCTGGACGAAAAGTGTTCCGTTGGCGTCTTTGAGGCCGCTGCAATCCTTGCCGTTCAACGACTTGTTGATGGGCACGTTGATACGCATGCCGTCGGTGGTATAGGTGAAATAATAGCCTTCGCCGTTGGGGAAAAAGCGCTGGTAATCGGTAAGCTGTTCAATAATGGCGTACTGTTCTTTCTTGTCCGTGACGTTTTTGAGGCGGTTGGCCAGATTCTGCGCCTCCACCTCCACCGCGCTCTTTACCCCGTATTCGTATTTCTGGCGCAAGGCTTCGGTGATCTGCGGCATGGTGACATCATTGAAAACCCGTTGTGATACCAGAAAGTTGGCGGTGAACAATGTTCCTATGCCCAGCAGGAAAATGCCGCACAGCGCAATGATCCACATTTTGACGTTCATGGATGTTCTCCTCAATGTCATCCGTATCGCGCATCTGTTGATAATAACTGGCGGCAAACGCCGGGGAGCGCTGGACAGGCGATCCATTCCATGCAATTCGGGCACGTCAATGTGCTGTTCCGGCGGCTTTGCGAACAAAGCCGGAAATGCCGTGAACCACCGCAAGGAGAGGACATGCGGCGGAGAGTGTGTCCGTTCTTCAAAGAACGGGAAGCACATAACCCTTTTTCGGTAGGAGGACTGATATCTTAAGCCCTTTGAACAATTTTTTTCAGCGCTGTCCGCTGCTGGGGGCGGCCGCCGCCAGAATAGAATGCAAAAACGGCTCCCGCCGCAGAGCGGGAGCCGTCGTTTTTCAAAGCGGAACGGGCAACAAAGCCCGCGACAGGGAACGGCTTAGTACATGCCGTCCATGCCGCCCATACCACCCATGCCGCCGGGCATGGCCGGGGCGTCCTTCTTGGGTTCGGGCTTTTCAGCAATGGCGCATTCGGTGGTCAGCAGCAGGGAGGCCACGGAAGCGGCGTTCTGCAGGGCCGTGCGGGTCACCTTCTTCGGGTCGATGACGCCGGCCTTGATCAGGTCTTCATATTCGCCGGTGGCGGCGTTGAAGCCGAAGCCGTCCTTGCCCGCGCGGACCTTTTCCACCACGATGGAACCTTCGAATCCGGCGTTGTGGGCGATCTGGCGCAGGGGCTCTTCAATGGCACGGCGGATGATGTTCACGCCGGCCAGCTCATCGTCGTCAGCGGGCTTGATGTCGTTGAGGACCTTGGACACGCGGATCAGCGCGGTGCCGCCGCCAGGCACGATGCCTTCTTCCACGGCGGCGCGGGTAGCGTTGAGGGCGTCTTCCACGCGGTCTTTCTTTTCTTTCATTTCCACTTCAGTGGCGGCGCCCACATGCACCACAGCCACGCCGCCCACCAGCTTGGCCAGGCGTTCCTGCAGCTTTTCGCGGTCGTAGTCGGAGGTGCTGTCTTCGATCTGGGCGCGGATCTGCTTCACGCGGCCCTTGATGTCTTCGCTCTTGCCGGCGCCGTCCACGATGGTGGTGTTGTCCTTGTCCACAACCACACGCTTGGCGGTGCCCAGTTCGGCCAGGGTCATGTTCTCCAGCTTGGAGCCGGTGTCTTCGGAAGCCACCTGGCCGCCGGTGAGGACGGCGATGTCCTGAAGCATGGCCTTGCGGCGGTCGCCGAAGCCCGGAGCCTTCACGGCCACGACCTGAAGGGCGCCGCGCAGCTTGTTGACCACCAGGGTGGCCAGGGCTTCGCCTTCCACGTCTTCGGCGATGATCATCAGCGGACGGTTGACCTTGGCCACCTGCTCAAGCACGGGCAGCATATCTTTCATGCTGGAGATCTTCTTTTCCGTGCAGAGAATGTAGGGGTTGTCCATCTCGCAGATCATTTTTTCGGCGTTGGTCACGAAATAGGGGGAGAGGTAGCCGCGGTCGAAGCGCATGCCTTCCACCACGTCCATGGTGGTTTCCAGGCCCTTGGCTTCTTCAACGGTGATGACGCCTTCCTTGCCCACTTTGGACATGGCTTCGGCGATGATGTTGCCGATGGTGGCGTCGGAGTTGGCGGAAATGGTGCCGATCTGGGCGATTTCCTTCTGGTCGCGGGTGGGCTTGGCCAGGTTGGCCAGCTCGGCGATCAGGGAGTCCACACCTTTGTCGATGCCGCGCTTGATGGCCATGGGATTGCGGCCGGCGGCCACCAGCTTGATGCCCTCATGGTACACGGCCTGGGCCAGAATGGTGGCGGTGGTGGTGCCGTCGCCGGCGGCGTCGGAAGTCTTGGAGGCGACTTCTTTCACGAGTTGGGCGCCCATGTTCTCGAACTTGTCGTCCAGTTCGATTTCCTTGGCTACGGTCACGCCGTCTTTGGTGATGACGGGCGCGCCGAAGGATTTTTCAAGAACGACATTGCGGCCTTTGGGGCCAAGAGTGACTTTAACGGCATTGGCCAGTTTGTCCACGCCGCGGGCAAGTTTTTCACGGGCTTTAACGTCGAACAAAATTTCTTTAGCGGACATTTTCTGATTTCCTCCTGAGTGGTGATTCGGCAGAGATCGGGATTAGTCGATGATGGCGAGAATGTCTTCTTCACGCATCACAAGGTGGTCGACGCCGTCCAGCTTGATTTCCGTACCGGCATACTTGTTGAAGAGCACTTCATCGCCCTTCTTCACAGCCATGGCGACGCGGGAACCGTTTTCCGCGATCTTGCCGGGACCCACGGCCACAACTTCGCCCTTGGAGGGCTTTTCCTTGGCCGTGTCAGGGATGTACAGACCACCGGCGGTCTTTTCTTCAGATTCAAGGCGCTTGACCAGCACACGGTCGTTAAGGGGTTTCAGCTTCATGACGTCAAATCCTCCCGGAAAGTTTTTTATTGCCCTTGCGGGCACAGGCGGCGGCCGAACCAGCGGACGCGCCGGAAATATTGCGCGTAACGGGCCGCAGCGGGCATTGCCGTTGCACTGCCCCGCACGGGCATACAGATAAGTCACTCTCGCGGCTTGAAAAGGGGCTGAGGCAAAATTTTTTAATTTTTTTTTCTATAAAATATAAAAATTATTTTATTTCAATGTGTTATGTAAAAATGAGTTTGGTGCCGCTACGCCCGGCCGTCCCGGCGGCGCATAAAAAAGAGCCCCACAAGGGGGCTCTCAGACTGCTGAGATCAGCTTCCCGGCATCTTCCTCCGGAGCGGATCCGCCGCTTACGGCGAAAATTCCGACGGGCGGCCGTTTTTGAAGCGGCGCAATTTTATACGTAACCCGCTCTAATAGCTGCAGAGACGGTCCGCCGGGATGATGGTGAAGCCGTTGTTTTTGAGCACGTCCACGGCCTGATCCACCTTGTCGAAGCGGAAAATCATCACCGCGCTTTCCTGGTCGCGCTGCACAAAGGCGTACATGTATTCCACATTGATGCCGTTACGCGAAACAAGCTGCAAAACGGCATCAAGACCGCCCGGCGTGTCGGCCACTTCCACGGCCACCACGCTGGTGCGCCCCAGGGTAAAGCCTTTTTCCTTGAGCACGGTTTTGGCTTTTTCATGATCGCAGACGATCATGCGCAAAATGCCGAAGTCCGACGTGTCGGCCAGGGAAAGGGCGCGGATGTTGATGCCCGCCTCGGCCAGGGTGTGGGTGACTTCAGCCAGACGGCCGGCCCGGTTTTCCAGAAAAACGGATAATTGTTCTGCTTTCATAGAGAAATCCTTTATCAGCCGTTTTATGACGCTCAGGCCTTGTGGGAGTCATCACCGGAAGAGGACGGCTCTTTTTTGTCCTTGGGGGTGATGTCGATTTCATCGGGTTCAGATGACGCGCGGCGGAAGTTGCGGATAGCCCGACCGAGTCCGCCGCCTATTTCCGGCAGTTTTTTTGCGCCGAAAATGAGCAGCACGACTACCAGAATGAGTAAGAGTTCCTGCGTGCCAATGCCGAACATGCGGCAAGCCTCCGTTGGATGTTGGGCTGTAAAGCCAATCTACCTGGATAGCATAAGCCGCCGCGGGCGGGAGGTCAAGGCGGGGTTGCCGCTGCGGGCGCTTCGCGGGGCGGATTCAGCGTCGCCGTCCCAACGCGTGCCGGACCTGTTTGGGAGAGGAGGGGTGGCGGAAGCCGGCTTCAATCAGACGGCGGGCCGAGGCGTCGCGCCTGTCTTTGGTGTTGCCGCCCAGAACCACGGCCAGCAGACGGGTTTTGCCGCGTTGGGCCGTAACCACGATATTGTAGCCCGAGGCTACGGTCCAGCCGGTTTTCAGGCCGTTGACCCCGGCCACGGTGCCCAGCAGGGCGTTGGTGTTGCGCATGGTGCGGCCTCTGTGCAGGAAAAAGCGCGTACTGTGAAAGCGCATGGCGCCGGGGTGCGCCCTGAGATAGGCGCGGCTCAGCGTCACCATGTCGCGGGCCGTGGTTTTCTGTCCGGCGGCGGGCAGGCCGGTGGGATTTTTAAATACCGTGCGGCGCATGCCCAGGGTGCGGGCCTTGCTGTTCATCCGGCGTACGAAATTGCGGATATTGCCGCCGCTGACGCGTTGGGCCACGGCCATGGCCGCATCATTGCCCGAAGCCACGGCCATGCCGGTGAGCAGGCGCACCAGCGGCACGCGTTCGCCGGCGCGCAGATGCATGGACGAACCGCCCGTGGCGGCGGACTGGCGGCTGACCCTGACCTTTTCATTGAGGGAAACGCTTTTCGCCTTGACCGCGTCCATGGCCAGAAACATGCTCATAAGCTTGGTCAGCGAGGCCGGCGGGATGGCCGCGTCGGCGCTTTGCTCGTAGAGGATGCGGCCTGTGTCCAGATTGATCAGCATGGCCGAACGCACCGGCAGCGCGGCCTGGGCCGGAAGAGCCGGAAGGCAGAAGATCAGGAAAAGGAGCAGACAGAGCGGCGGGATGAAGAGCGCCCGGCCCGGACGGCTTGAACGGCGGCAGCAAATGGCGACAGAGGCGCGGAGCGGTTCTGTTTGGGACCGTCTAGGCTGTTTTCGGGTTGCTATGGCGCCGGAATCAGTCATGAGCCTTGTAAAAATGGTTGGCTTCCTCCACCGCCTGCATGGCAAAGGACAACAGGACGGGTCCGGCGATGAGTCCCACCGGGCCGAAGCTGGCCAAGCCGCAGAGGATGGCGAGAATCAGGACAAAGAAGGGAGCGTTGATGCCCTGGCGCAAAAAGAGGGGCCTCAGCACATTGTCCACCCCGGCCACGGCCAGCATGCCCCAGAGGGCCAGACCCACGGCGGCCATGGTTTTACCGGTGAACCAGAGTGAAAGACAGAGCGGCAACCAGATCAGAGCCGTGCCCACCACCGGAATGGGAGCCACCAGGGTTGCCAGCATGCCCCAGAAGGCGGGCTGGTTGACGCCGGCCACGGCAAAGCCGATGCCGCAGAGAACGCCCTGGGCCAGGGCCACCAGCACGATGCCCAGCATGATGGCCCGCAGGGCGCGGTGGATGGTGTTGGTGAAGCGCCGCAGAAGGGCCTGCGGCAAATGGAATATCCGGCAGAAGACCTTGCGGATGCGCCGGGAATAAACCGTGAAAAGCACCGTGAGCGTGAAAAAGAGAAAGGTGGTCCAGAGCGCGGTCATGGTGCCGCCCAGAAAGCCGAAACCCCGGCTGACCAGCATGCTCATGGCGTCCCCGAAAAGCGTGTCCAGATTATGCACGAAGTCGTCAACCAGTTTTTCGATACGCGGATATTCGGCCAGACTCAGCCGCCATTGCTGGATGTGCTCCACCCATTGCGGCGGCAACTGGAAGTTGTTGGCCTGGAGTTCGCGCAGCCGCGCCAGACCGGCTACGGCCTGCGGAGAAACCAGCAGCGCCAGAACGGCGATGGGCACGAACAGGGAGGAAATAATGAACGTAACATAGCCCCAAAGCGGCACATGGCGTGAAAGCCCGATGAGCCGCCGCCGTTTGCGCGAGTCGGGCTCGCGGCGTTCCAGACGGACGCGCCAGACGCCGGCCTTCTGGCGCAGACGGCGGTACAGGGGCAGGGTCAGGCAGGAGAAGCAGGCGGCCATGAAAATGGTGACGGGATTGGGCCAAAGCAGCAGATACCACGCCAGAGCAGCCAGTAAGTAGAGCAGGCGCGGCAGAAATACGGTCATATATCAAACCCTTGTTGCGTCCGGCGCGATGTTTGGCGACGGCGGACGCCGTTGTGCGGCATGAGGGAACGCGCCAATCTAGCAGACCTTGCCGGGCTCTGCCAAGCCCCAAGGGCGAGTGCTTGCGACGGGCTGCTGCCGGGCCGTGCGTTGCATTGCGTCTGCCCCTGCCGTACCATGAACGCATGGATATTGATTCTGTCGGGCCGTCCCTGTGTTCTTCGGCCTCTGTTCCGCCCGCGTTGACGGTGCTGCTGACCTGTCAGGGCGGCGAGTCGCCCGCCGCCTGTCTTGAGGCATTGGCCCGGGCCGGAGCCGGGGATGCGACAGTGCTTTGCTGCTGCCCTCCGGAGCGGGAAGTCCCGATACGTGCATTGGGCGACGCCCTGTTACGGGCGGGAGGTCTGGCCGGATTCCGCTGTCTGCCTCTTGCGCCGGGTGACGACCGGTACGCGGCGGCCAACAGGGCGGCGGGGGAGGCGGGTGGTTCTTTTCTGCTGCTGCTTTCTCCGGATGCGCTGCTGGAACCGGACAGCCTGCCGTGCCTGTCGGCCAGGCTGGCGGAAAATTCCAATCTGGCCGGCCTTAATCCTTTATTGCTTGCGCCGGAAGGTGGGACCGGGCCGCGCCGGATCCGCCATCTGGGTTGCGTGGCCGACAGCCGGGGGCAACTACATTATTTATATGAAGGGCTGCCTGACGGCCACCCCCTGGCCGCGCGGCGGCGCGCCTTTCAGCTGGCTCATGAAGCGGCTCTGCTGGTGCGGCGGGAAGATTTTCTGGCCGTGGGCGGTTTCAGGTCGGGGCTGGAAGGACTGACCGTTCCGGATTTCTGTCTGCGCCTCGCGGCGGCGCGCAAGGGCGTTTTTTCCACCGAACCCTCGGCCAGGGCCGTGCTGCGCGACAGCTTCGATTCCTGGAAAAAATGCGGTCTCTGGAACAGCCTTCTACAGCGCGGCCGTCTGAATCCGGCCCTGCTACGGACGGATTATCATTCTCAGGTTCAGGCCGACGGGCTGGAATACGGCCTGACGCCCTGGCTGGCGGAAGGCCCATGCGGCCTGATCCTTGAAGAGGAAGAGGGCAGACCGGACGCGGCCTGGCTGCGCTGGCGGCATGCGCCGGAACCCGCCGCGCTGCTGCATCTGCTGCATCTGTTGCCGCCGGAGCGGCGCGCCCAGGCTCTGAGCCTCTGCCGCGAACTGCCGTCCAGCCTGCCGCGCGCCTTTGCCTGGTATACGGATCTGGCCGCCCGGCTGGAGGACTTCGGCGGACGTGAAAATCTGTCCCGGCTCAGGGAGGATGCGCATTCTTGGCGGACGCGGGCCCGGCGTTTCCGCCACGGGCTGCTCAGGCCGGGCCTGCGCGCTCTGGCCGACGCGGGCATCTATGCCTGCTCTCTGGACAATGCCCCCTCCATGTATGACGCCTGGCTGGAATTGCGGGAAAACAGCCTCCCGGCGGCTGACCCGGAGGCGAAGAATCTGCGCGTGGAACGGACCTGGCCGGAAATCGCCGTGCTCATGCCGGTCTGGAATCCCGAACCCGCGTTTTTGCGCGCGGCTCTGGATTCCGTACTGGCCCAGAGCTACGGCCAATGGCAGCTCTGTCTGGCCGACGACGCCTCCACCAGGCCGGAAACGCCGGAACTGCTGCGTTCCTATGCCGCGCGGGACAAACGCATCCGCCTGGTCATCCGGGAGCGGAACGGGCATATCTCGCGGGCCAGCAACAGCGCCCTGGCCCTGGCGGACGCGCCCTGGGCGGCCTTTCTGGATCATGACGACCTGCTGGCCCCGGACGCCCTGCTGGAAGTGGCCCGGCATGCGGCGGAACGTCCCGGCCTGCGTTTTCTGTACAGCGACGAGGACAAGATCGACGCCGCCGGGGTGCGCCGCACGCCGATATTCAAGGCTGATTTTGATTTTGACCTGCATTACACAGGTCACCTTTCAACCTATGCCGTGGCCGCGCTGCGCGAGGCGGACGGCTTGCGCCCCGGTCTGGAAGGCTCACAGGATTTTGACCTGAGCCTGCGCGTGACCGAAAAACTCAGGCCAGAGGAAATCGCCCACATCCCGCGTATTCTCTACCACTGGCGCATCCATGCGGGCAGCACCACGGCCAGCGTGGCCACCAAGCCCTATGTGCTGGAGGCCACGCGCCGGGCTTTGGCTGAAAGCGCACAACGTCGGGGTCTGGATGCCGCCGTTCTGCCGACGGGGAAAAACAATTTTTTCAAGCTGGAACTGGCCGTGCCGCGAAACCTGCGCTGCAGCGTGATCCTGCTGGCGAATGGACCCGGGCCGCTGACGCCGGGTCTGGCTGACTGTTTGTGCAAACTTGCCCGGCGGCTGCGCCTGGAAACGCTCTGGCAGCCGCTGACCCCCTCGGCCCTGCCCGCGGGCTTGCCGAAAACCTGGCCGCCGCGCCTGAACGGGCGCGTTCTGCCGCCCGCCGGGCCGCACTGGTCCACGGCCTGCCGGACGGCGGCCCGCGCCGCCACGGGGGACGTGCTGCTGTTTTTGTCCGCCGATCTTCTGCCTGTGGGGGACTGCCGCCCGGAACAACTGGCGGCTTTGGCCCTGCGGCCCGATCTGCCTCTGGTGGGCGGCTGCGTCTGGAAGGGCGGGCTGCTGTGGCACGCGGGCTTGTACCCTGATGTGATGGGCCTGCCTTTTCCCTTGCTGCGCGGGGCCGCGCCCGGACTGTTGCCCTCGCTCTGCTGGGGGCAGTTATTGCTGACGCGGCGGGTTCTGGCCGTCTCCCGGCACTGCATGGCCGTCCGGCGAAAGGATTTTCTGGAGAGCGGCGGCTTTGATCCCGCTCTGGGGCCGCTGGCAGGGGCGGACTACAGCCTGCGCCGGGAAGAGCAGGGACGCTTTACTCTGATTTCGCCCTGGGGCCAGTGGCTGCTGCCGAGTGGGGCCGAGGAGGAAAAGCTGTCGCCCCGGGCGCGGGAATGTTTTCTTGAGCGTTGGGGCGACATTGTACGCGGCCACGGCCTGCGGAATCCGCAGTTGCGCGCCGCGCCGGACTATGGCTGGATGCTGGACCTGAACGGAGCTTAGAACCCGGCGGCCTTTGCCGAAAAGCGCTCATGGACCGGGGAGGCACTATTAAAGCACAGCTCCGGACCATGAGCGCTTTTATTGTGAAACGGATTCGTTTTTCAGGGGCGGCCGTTACCCGCTCAGGCCAGTACTTTGCTGCCGTTGAAGGAGATGCTGATCACCTCGTAGGTGACGCGGCCGCGCGGGATGTCCACCGTAACCTCGTCACCTTCCTCCTTGCCCAGCAGGGCCTGGCCCACGGGCGACAGAAAAGAGATGGAGCCCTTGCCGGGGTCGGCCTCGTCCGGGCCGAGAATGGTGAAGCTGCGGCTTTCGCCGCTGTCCACGTCCTCCACTTCCACTGTGGAGCCGAAGATGACCTTGTCGCCGCTGAGTTTGTCCAGATCGACCACCTGATAGAGCGCCAGACGCGATTCAATGTACTTGATGCGCGCCTCGGCCATGCCCTGGCGTTCGCGTGCGGCGTCATAGCCCGCGTTTTCGCGCAGATCGCCTTCTTCCCTGGCTTCTTTGATGGCCTGGATGATGGCCGGGCGTTCGCTCTTCAGGCGGGCCAGTTCTTCTTCCAGCTTCTTGTAGCCTTGCACGGAAATGGGGATATTTGTCATGTCCAACCTCACAGCGCACAAAAAAAGCGTCCGCTGCCCGGGCAGCGGAGCATATGCGCGACTTTTTGCTGAAAAAATTTTGGGAGCACGGCAGATGCGGCAAAAAACCCCTGCGTAACGGAAACCGGCCGCGGGGTATAAGCGTGACTGCCTTCATACCCTAGCCGTTGCCCGCGCCGTGGTCAAGCCCTGAAACCGTTTTCCGCAAACGGACGGAAAAGACCGCCCGCTCCCCGGACTTGCGCGCACGGCGCGTGGCGTATATGCTGAAAAGAATGTAAGAATCGCGCCCCGGCGCGTCAGCATAGCGCACGGCATGTCATGAAAAAATATTTGCGTTATTTGGGCCCCATTCTGATCACCGCCATTTTTCTCCTGGCGATCTATCTGCTTTACAACAAACTCAAAGCATACAGCATCGCCCAGATCCGGGAGAGCATCCAGCAGATTTCCTACGGCCGCATCGGCTTCTCCCTAGTGCTCATGGTCATCAATTACATGATCCTGGTGGGCTATGACTGGCTGGCCCTGAAAGCCATCCACAAGAGCTTGCCGCTGCCGCGCGTGGCTCTGGTTTCCTTTGTGGGGCAGGCCGTCAGCTACAACTTCGGCGCGTTGCTGGGCGGCACCAGCGTGCGCTACCGTTTTTATTCGGCCTGGGGTTTTTCCCTGACGGACATCGTGCGCCTGGTGCTCATGCTGGCCGTGACCTTCTGGGTGGGCGCTCTGGGCCTGTGCGGCATTATTTTTATGATCGCCCCGCCGGTGATTCCTGACGAGTTGCTGAAGCATATGCCCATCGCGGACGTGCGCATTTTGGGCGTGATTCTTTTCATGATCGCCTGTTCCTATCTGGTGCTCTGTTTTACTGTGCGCAAACCGGTACATATTTTCGGCAAGGAATTCGTCTTCCCCGCACCGCACATCGCCGTGGCCCAGTTTGTCGTGGCCGGAGTGGACATCATTGCCGCCGCGGCCTGCATGTATGTGCTGCTGCCCGGCAATATGGGCATCAGCTTCCTGGACTTTCTGCCCAGTTACCTCATGGCCCAGGTGGCCGTGGTGCTGACCCATATCCCCGGCGGCGTGGGCGTGTTCGAGCTGGTCATCCTGCACCTCACCCACACCACTCACGAGCAGATGGTCTTTGCCGCCGTGCTGCTTTTCCGGCTCATTTACTACATCATTCCGCTGCTGGCGGCGGCCGTGCTGCTGGCTGTGTACGAAGCCCGGCAGCGCCGCCACATGCTGCGCGAGGCCGGGCGCTGGCTCTCGGTGCTCTCGCATTCCATCGCGGCCTACGCGGCCTTTGTGGGCGGCCTTGTCCTGCTGGTTTCGGCCACGCTGCCCACCCTGCCGCACAGCGTGGCCCTGCTCAACGCCTGGCTGCCCAAGGGCGTGTCGGCCGTGGGGCATTTTGTCTGCGCTCTTTCCGGCGCGTCGCTGCTCTTCGTCTCGTATGGATTGGAACGCCGTCAGGCCCGCGCTTTCAAACTGACTGTGCTTTTTTTGATTTTGGGCATTGCGGGCGCCCTGCTCAAGGGTTTTTCCTGGGAAGTGGCCCTGATGGCAGGCGTAGTGCTGCTGGCCGTCTGCCTGGCGCGGCGGCGTTTTTACCGCTCGTCCTTCTTCTGGGAGGAACCCATTCCCCTTTACTGGCTGGCCGGAGCCGTGGGCGCTCTGGCGCTGATTTTCTTTTTGGGCTGGGCCATCTATCATCCGGCCTGGGGCCGCGCCGCGAGTTGGGGCTTTGAGCGGCCTTTGAACGCCTCGCGGACGTTGCGGGCCTTTGCGGGCATCGCCCTTGCCCTGCTGGTGTCCTGGCTCTGGCGGATGACCTTGCGGCACAGGCAGCGCCGCAAGAAAAAGAACTCGCCTTCTTCAGCAACGCCGCTCAGGCCGACGGCGCGAAAATGACCGTACTTTCAACGCCCAGCACTTCCGGCAGGCAGGCGATCAATTCGCCTACCTGAGTGGCTGGAGTGGGCGCGCAATGCCGGGCCAGCAGGCGCGCGGCCCGGGCGGCGGCCAGTGCCGCCCGGCAGAGAGGCAGGCCTCCGGCCAGAAATGCCGTAACCAGACCCGTGACCAGGTCGCCCGTGCCGCCGATGCACTCCATGGCCGCTACCGAGGGACTCGTCACCGTGGCCCTGATTTCTCCGTCGCAGACAATATGATCGGCCCTACCCTTGACGATAAGGTTGGGCGGGCAGTTGCCGTGCCGCCTCGCCCGTTCCAGCAGTCCGGGAATATCCTCTTCCTCGGCCAACAGAAATCCCCGCGTGTAAAAAGGGTGGGGCGCTTTTTCATCGGCCAGAAAGGCCAGTTCCCCCAGGTCAGGCGTAAAAAGGTCGTACCTGTCGGCATAGCCGCTCATCTTGGCTGCATACATGAAACCCGCGTCGGCCGCCAGCAGCGGCCTGGGTTCCAGCGCCTGAAGGGCCAGAAGCACGCGGTTGTGCCAATCCAGATCCGGGAAAAGATAGTGGAAAGTCAGGCCCGTCAATCCGTCAGGCAGTCCGGCGGGCAGTTCCGACAGATGCTTTTCCAGCCAGGCATAGACGGCCCGGCTGCCCGCGCCGGAACCCGTGTCGCCGGCCAGCAGCAGACGGGGCGCGGGAAAACCGCAGGCGGCGCAGGCCAGCAGGGCCGTGGCGGCCAGAGCCGCCGTGCCCCGTCGCACGGGCACGCGGCGGCCGTCGGGCAGGGCCAGCGCGTCGCCGTCCACCCGGCTTTCGGCAAAAACGGCGTCCGGGCGCAGCGCGAAATCCGCATCCGGCACGGTACCCACAATCAGCCACATGCGCGTTGCCTCCGCAATTCCTCAAAGGCCTTCTGCAAACTGTAGCAGCAGAGCGTTCGGCCCAGGCTCAGGGGTTCCGGCGCTTCGGAAAGGCGCAGGCCGCACAGGCTCTGGGCCAGCCAGGGCACATCCGGACAACCGCCGCCGGAAATGTTGACGATGCGTTCGTCCGTGGTGTCAATGGTGATTTTCATATTGGCCGCGCGCACCATCAGCCAGCGGTCCAGGCGTCTGGTCTGGAACAGGGACACTGGCTCCAGCAACACGTCGTGGGCGCTGACCACCTGCTCCGGCGTGATGCCGGACTGCCTGAGCCGTTCCAGTACCGCCGCCTGGCTGAGCAGGGGAAAGACCACCACCATATCGCAGCCTGTGCGCAGTTGCGGCGGCGGTCCCTTGACTTCCACCGCGAAACCGGCCTCGCGCAGCAGGCGTTCGGTCTGGATCACCTCGCCGGTGTGGGCGAAGACCAGCAGACCCCGGTCGTTGAGGCCCGCTTTCGGCTTTCCGGCGGAGCGGGCGCGCAGGGCGCGTCGCAGACCGCCGGAGAGCCGGGCGAACCAGGAATGCTGTTTTTCGGGCATATTTCCCCCTTGGCGTGGGGCGCGGATCGCAGATGGCGGATTCCCCACCCCACGCCGGAATACGAGCGGGATCAGGCTTTGCTGATGTTCAACCGGGTCACGCCATGGTCCTCATCCTGAGCCTCCACGCTGAAACCGTGATTGCGGGCCGCGCGGCTCACGTTTTCACGGCTGGCGTCGTTGTCCACCAGCACGCTGAACGGGCCGTCGGCATTTCCCTTGACGGCGGTCAGAAAGAGCAGGACCGGCTGCGGGCAGGAGAGCCCGCGTGTATCAATAAGAGTGGACATCAGGCGCCTCGCTTGCAGTTGTAAAAGCCGATGAACAGGCAGATGACCAGGCCGCTGATGGTGGCGGCCGCCCCGTGCATGCCGATGCCCGCGCCGCTGGAAGCCATGCCGAAGTTGTGAGCCATGGCCGTGCCCACGATCAGCCCTGTGGCGAACACGGCGGCGTCGTTGTCGCCTTCTCCGGCCATGAAAAGCTGGCGGCCGGGGCAACCGCCCGCCAGGGCGAAGGCCAGCCCGGCGGTGACCATGCCCAGGAAGTTCCAGAGATCGTCGGGCTGGGCGATGGGCTGGTTTTCAAAGCCCCAGTGGAAGGAACCCAGGCTCAGGTTGAGCACCAGGGCCGCGGCCAGCATGGCCAGAAAACCCAGGGCCAGATGCCACTGCCTGAAGAGCATCACGTCGCGCAGCGCGCCCATGGTGCAGAAGCGGCTGCGCTGGGCCAGAAAACCCACTATCAGGCCCGCGCCCAGCGAGAACAGGAAGGGCGCGTGCTGGGAGCCGGGTCCTTTGACAGAATAGAAGAGCACGCCGCTCTGGGGCTGGCCCTGGATCTGCGGATCCATGAGGTAGAGGATCACCAGAGCGAGCATGACGCCGGGCAGGACCAGACCGGAAATTCGGCTCTGGCTCTGGCTGCGGCCCAGAGAAAAGCCTTTGCGGAAGAAGAGGGTGCCAATGCCCACGCCCGCCATAAGACCGGCCAGGCCGAAGAGGGCGTGGGCGTCGCCCCCGGCCAGGCGCAGGATTACGCGCCAGGGGCAGCCCAGAAAGACCAGCGCGCCGATGCCTGCGATGGCCCCGAGCAGAAAGCGGATGATGGGCGAGGAGCCGCCGCGCGGCTTGTATTCGCCGAAGGCCAGCGCGGCCATGAAGGCCCCGAGCACCATGCCCAGGATTTCCGGGCGCAGATACTGGACCACGGCGGCCCGGTGCAGGCCCACAGCACCCGCGATATCGCGGTTGAAGCAGACCACGCAGATGCCCATATTGCCCGGATTGCCCGAATGCTGGAGCCAGATGGCCAGCGCGCCGAAAATCAGGCCCGTGACCACAATGCCGGTCGTGGTGGAAAAGATGTTGAAACCCGATTTCATAAAATTCCCCATGGTTATGGACGCGCACGCGCCCGTTGCGAACGCCGGTCGGTTTGGCTGACCGGCAACGCGGACGGGGATTTCGGAAAATCAGGCCTGCCGGGTGAGGAAAAAGCGCAATCTCCCGCGCCGCCGTCCGCATACGCTCCACGCCGTGAAGCTCAATGCGTTACGTCAGGTCTGGCGCAGGAACATAGCCGTTCTCCTGGCAAGAGGTGAAAAAAGTGAAAAGGAGGCCGCAACGCCGGGTCCGCCGGAGGCGTTCCGGCCTTATTCGCCGCTGAGGCGCACCGCGTCCTCGCCGTCGCGCTCGTCCAGCAGCACGTCCACATGCTCGTGGCGGCTGGTATTGACCACCCGGCCTACATAGTCGGCGTGGATGGGCAGTTCGCGGTGGCCCCGGTCAATGAGCACCAGCAGTTCCACAGCCCTGGGGCGGCCGTAGTCCAGCAGGGCTTCCAGGGCCGCGCGGATGGTGCGCCCGCTGAACAGCACGTCGTCCACCAGAATGATCACGCGCTCGTCCACGCTGCCGGGAATCTTGGACTGGCCGATGTGCGGCTTGCCCTCAAGGCTGGTCCAGTCGTCGCGGTACAGATTGATGTCCAGGGTGCCCAGCGGCACCGGGGCGTTCAGGCGGGCTTCGATCCGTTCAGCCAGCCGCCGGGCCAGATCCGCGCCGCGCCGCTGGATGCCCACCAGCATCACATTCTCGCAAGCGGCGTGCCGTTCCAGCACCTGGGAGGCCAGGCGGTCCAGAATGCGGGCCATTTCATTTTTTTCCAGCAGCAGGGTTGAACTCATGTCTCCTCCGGGCGGCGTCAACGCCGTGTGAGGCAATATAGCCGCTTTCGCCGCGCAAGAAAAGCCCCGCCGCTGATTGACAAGCCGTGTTCTTGTCCTTAGATATTTCGAGATTACAATTAGGAGGACATATGCTCGAACTGACGGATACCGCCCGCAAAGAGCTGGATGCGTACTTTGCGGATAAGAAAAAGGAAACGATCCGGATTTACTCGGTCAGCGGCTGAGGCGGGCCGCGGCTCGCGTTGGCTCTGGATGAGTCAAATGATCAGGATCAGACTGAGGAACAGGGCGGATTTACCTTTTGCATCAACAAAGACCTGCTGGCCCAGGTGCAGGGGGTCAAAATTGATCTGACCTATATGGGCTTTGCGGTGGAACCCACGGTGCCCTTGGCCGCCCCGGACGGCGGCAGCGCCTGCGGTTCCTGCTCCAGCGGCTGCGGCGGCAATTAGGAAGCGCTGAAACGGTTTTTTGTCCTTTGCCCGCGTCAGGTTTGTTCCGCGCGAAACGCATGTATGCTTTGTTTATTGTGTTTCGTCCGGGCCGACCTCTCCAGGCAAAGAACAAAAACCCGCAGTATTCACGCTTTCTTGCCTGCAAGCCGTTCCCCGTGCGGAGCGCCGTCAAAGCGCCTTGGTCTCCAGGCATCCGTTTTTCGCGTATGTCTCGAAAATCTTTGACAGCACGCCCCACATGGAGGAAGCATGCTGGAATTGACCGAAAGCGCCCGCAAGGAGCTTGAAAGCTACTTTACGGGCAAGGAAAAAGGCGCCATCCGCATTTATCTGGCCCCCGGCGGCTGTTGCGGCCCGCGCCTCGCGCTGGCTCTGGACGCCGCCACCGACGATGACCAGAGCGAGGAACAGGCCGGTTTTACCTTCTGCATCAACAAGGAATTGCTGGCCCAGGTGCACGGCGTTAAAATTGACTTGAGCCATATGGGTTTCACCGTGGAGCCCACAATGCCGCTGCCGGAAAACGACGGCGGAGGGTGCGGCAGCTGCTGCGGCGGCTGTGGTTCCCACTAGGGACAAAGCAGTAGAAAATGTCCATCGTTCCGGCATCATCGAAAGGCGAGGCCGGTGACCGAGGCCAGGGAAAAAGCACATGTTTTTCACAGGCCGAGGCTGAGAGTGGCGAATCCGGTATGGCCCTGTGATTTCAAATAGAGGGCGGTCGCAAGGCCGCCCTCATTCTTGGCGTAATCCATGCAAAATCTCAGCGCATTGCTTGCGGGCCGGGACGGCCAGCTTTATCTGAAGCGCAGCGGCATGGCCACGCGCTGCCGCCTGGCCTGCGAGGCTCTGGCCCAGGGGCGCGGCGCGGTGCTCCTCGCCCGCAACCGGGAGGAATTCCACGCGGCCCGCTCCCTGCTGACGCTTTTTTTGCCTCAGCTTTCTCTGGGCGACATCCCCGTCGGCAAGGCCGTATGGGAAAGCCCCTGTCTGAGTCTGCCGCCCATGAGCCAGTGGCGGGACAGGGACAGTTGGGCTGCCCGCATGGCCGCGCTGTATGCTCTGGCCCAGGGCGGACCGCGTTGCGTGGTGGCCGGCGTGGAAAGCGCGCTGTTGCGCTATATGCCGCTGGATTTTTTTGATTCGCGCACCCTGGACCTTCAGCGCGGCGGCGAGTATTCGCCGGAACTCATTCTGGATCAGGCCGTAGAGTGGGGCTACGAGCGCGTCTCCCTGGTGACCCGCCCCGGCGACATGGCCCGGCGCGGCGACATTCTGGACATTTTCCCGCCCGGCTACGCCAAGCCTGTACGCCTGGAGTTTTTCGGCGACGCCATTGAGGAAATGCGCCTCTTTGACGCCGAGAGCCAGCGTTCCCTGCAGCATCTCGACGAACTGACCCTGTTGCCCGTGAGCCCGCTGGCTTTGGACAACAAGGGGCTGACGTCGGCCCGCAAACGCTGCGATCAACTGCTCAGCGAAGGGCGGATCAGCGAAAACGAGTGCTATTCCTTTAAAAAAGCCCTGGACGGCGGCGGCGCGGGCATTCTGCCCGGTGTGCTCTGTGATGCCCCCAGCCTGCTGGAGGAATGGCTGCCCGCCGACAGCCTCTGGCTGCTGCCCGGCGAGGCGGACAGCGCCGAAGCCCTGCGCGACGGGCGTCTGGCGCTCAAGGAGAGTCTGGAAGCCGAGGACTCGCCCATGCAGCAACCGGCCGGTCTGGCCTTGCGCAAGAATTCCCAGCCCGCGCCCTGGCGGAATTTCCAGTGCGCCTTCGATGAACCCCTGGTCATGGGCGTGGAAGAGCGGGGCGCGGATTTTCAGGAACGCCCCCTGCACGCCTTCAGCGATTTGTTCCCCTTGCCCGCCGCGCAGGACCGGCCCTGGCAGCATCTGGCTGCCGGGCTCAAGGAATGGCAGAGCCAGCGCCGTCAGGTCATCCTGAGTTTTTCCTCGGAACGGGGCCGGAACAAATTTCTCAAACTGGCCGAGCAGGACGGCATTACCCCGGCCTTGCGCTACGCGCCCGAGGCCCATGGCCTGTTCGCCCTGGTCTCGCCCTTCCGTTCCGGCGTGGAACTGGTCTGGGACAACAGTCTGGTGCTGGGCGAGGACATCATCTATCCCCGCGCGGAAAAGACGCCGCGCGCCGCCTCGCGGGCCTTCAAGGGCCTGGACAATTTTGACGACCTCAAAAACGGCGACCTGCTGGTCCACCGCGATTACGGCATCGGGCGCTTCGCGGGTCTGCACCATCTGGATCTCAACGAGGCGGCCAACGATTTTCTGCTCATTGAATATTCCGGGCGGGACAAGCTCTATGTGCCCGCCGACCGTCTGGGCCTGATCCAGCGTTTCAAGGGAACCGAGGGCGTGGAACCGGCCCTGGACCGCCTGGGCGGGCCGGCCTGGGCCGCGGGCAAGGAAAAAGCCCGCAAGGCCATTGAAAAAATCGCGGCCGACCTGGTGGAAATGTACGCCTACCGCAAGGTGGCCAAGGGCTTCCGCTACGACCCGCCGGGTGAGTTGTACCATGAATTCGAGGCCACCTTCGGCTTTGAGGAAACCCCGGACCAGGCCAAGGCCATTCAGGACGTGCTGGACGACATGGACAGGGGCGAACCCATGGACCGCCTGATCTGCGGCGATGTGGGTTTCGGCAAGACGGAGGTGGCGTTGCGCGCGGCCTTTCGCGCCGCCGCCGAGGGGCGGCAGGTGGCCCTGCTCTGTCCCACCACGGTGCTGGCCGAGCAGCATTACCAGACGTTCCGGGCCCGGCTGGCCGGATTCCCGGTCAACGTGGGCCTGCTGAGCCGTTTTGTGCCCCGGGCCCGGCAAAAGGAAGTGCTCAAGGCGGCCGCCGCCGGACAGATCGACATTCTCATCGGCACCCACCGTATTCTTTCCAGCGACGTGAAGCTGCCCAATCTGGCCCTGCTCGTGCTGGACGAGGAGCAGCGCTTCGGCGTGCGCCACAAGGAAAAGCTCAAGGCCCTGAAGAAGAACGTGGATGTGCTGACCCTGACGGCCACGCCCATTCCGCGCACATTGCAGCTTTCCATGTCCGGCATCCGCGAGCTGTCCATCATCGAAACCGCGCCGCAGGACCGCAAGCCCGTGGCCACGGCGGTGCTGCGCCGCGACGACGATCTGCTGCGCAAGGTCATCGCGCGCGAAATCGAGCGCGAAGGCCAGGTGTTCTGGGTTTACAACCGGGTGCAGGGTCTGGAGCGCGTGGCGGAATATGTGCGCAAGCTCGCGCCCGAGGCCAGGGTGGGCATGGCCCACGGCCAGATGTCCGAAACCGAGTTGGAAACCACCATGCACAAATTCTGGCACGGCGAGCTGGACGTGCTGGTCTGCACCTCCATTGTGGAGTCGGGCCTGGATTTCCCGCGCGCCAACACCCTGGTGGTGGACCAGGCCCAGATGTTCGGCCTGGGCCAGCTCTATCAGTTGCGGGGCCGCGTGGGCCGCAGCGACCGGCAGGCCTATGCTTTCTTCGTGGTGCCCGATGCCGAGCGTCTCACGGCCGTGGCCGAGGAGCGCCTGCGCATCATCATGGATATGGATTACCTGGGCGCGGGCTTCCAGGTGGCCATGGAAGACCTGCGCCTGCGCGGGGCGGGCAACATTCTGGGCGAGGTGCAGTCCGGACACATGGGCCGGGTGGGTCTGGACCTCTATCTGGAAATGCTGGAGGAGGCCGTGGGCCGCCTCAAGGGCACGCCTTCGGCCTTGGCGGTGGAAACGGAGCTGACTCTGGGCTTGCCTGCGCATATCCCCGCGTCGTACATTGACGACGGCCGCGAGCGCCTGCGCTGCTACAAGGCCCTGACCTCCGCCGTGGGCGGCGCGGCCAGGGAAGAGGCGGCGCTCTCCATGCGCGACCGCTTCGGTCCCTTCCCCGAGGAACTGAACAATTTTCTGGCCGTGCTGGACTTCAAGCAGTTCCTCACGGAGTTGCAGGTGCAGCGGGCCGACGTGCACCGGGACCACTTGCGCATGTTCTGGCCCGACGGCCAGACCGCCGTACAGCCGGAGCGCATTGTGGAACTGGCGGCCGGGATGCCGGGCGCGCGCCTGCATCCCCCGGCGGGCCTGACCCTGCCGCTGGCCGGGGAGCTTTCGTTCGGCGAGGGCTTGCAAAAAGTGCGGCTGGCGCTGGACAACATCCGCGCGTCGGCCTCCTGAAAAGACGGCGGACAGCCGGGGGAGCCGTGAGCATGGCGACGCGGGAAGATATCCTCGCTTACGTGAAGAAGACGTTCCAGACCGAGCCGGACTACCCCTGGCGGCGGTTTCCGGAGTATGCCGTGCTGCGGCACGGGGGGAACGGCAAATGGTACGGTCTGATCCTGAATCTGCCCAAAGCGCGGCTGGGTCTGGAAGGAGAGGGAAACATCGACGTTATCAACCTGAAAAGCGATCATGTGCTGGATATTCTTGTGAACAGCGCGTCAGGCGCATTGCCCGCCTATCATATGAACAAGAAGCACTGGATTACGCTTGTGCTGGACGGCGGTTTTCCCGACGACGAACTGTACGGTCTCATTGACGAAAGCCACGGATTGACGCAGTGAAAGACATGATGCGGCGGATAGTTGGAAATGCGGCAAGATCGCGCGTCGCGAAGATATGCTTTGCGCCCCGTTGCGGACTTGTTCCGCTGCTTTGCTGTTGTCTTCTGCTCGCCGCCTGTCTGGAGAGCCGTCTGCCCGAGGGCGTGGTGGCCACGGTCAACAGCGAACCCATCCACCTGCGTACGGTGCAGGCCCTGCTGGACAGTCGTTCCGCCGCGCTGGGCACCCTGCAGCGGCCTTCGCTGGAGAATATGAAACGCCAGTACGGCGAGGCTCTGGGCACCCTGATCATCCACGCTCTGGTGCGCCAGGAGCTGGAACGCCGTCAGATTCCCGTGGCCGGCGCAACCATGGAGCAGGCCGTGGCCCTGGTGCGCGGCGACTACGGCTCCGGCGGCCTTTCCAAATTCCTGACTGACGAATCCCTGGATGAGGCGGACTGGCAGGCCCTGATGCGCGACCATCTGGCCATGCTGACCTTTGAAAAGCGGGTGCTGCTGCCCGGCATCCAGGTGCGGCTGGACGAAGTGCGCGCCTATTATCAGGAGCATCAGGCGGACTTCCGGCTGCCTGAAACCCTGGATGTCTGCTTTGTCTCCGGCGAGAACCGCGAGGCTCTGGACGCCTTTTGCGCGTCTTTTCCGGCGGGCAGAAAGACGCCGCCCGAAACGCTGCTGGCGCAATGCCTGGAAGTCAGGGCCGACGAGGTGCCGCCGCCGTGGACCAAGGAAGTGTCGGCTCTCAAGCCCGGAACCTGCCTCCCGGCCCGCCGCCGCAACGGCGTCTGGGAGAGCGTGGGGCTGGTGGAGCGCCTGAAGGCCCACAGCCTGGAAATGGCCGACGCCTATCCGCTGATTGAGCATATTCTGCAGGAACAGAAAAAAAGGGCCGCGTTCGAGCAATGGCTGGAAGGCAGCCTGTCCCGCGCCACGGTCAAGGTGTCGCCCCTGCTCAGGGACGAGGTGCTGACGCCGCCTTCAGCCAGGCAGGATCGGCAGGAGGAAGATGAGGACGAGGACGGCCGTTCGGACATGGTTGACGCCTCGGCGGGAGCTGAGGAACGCTTCGATGCCGGGGCGGCGGGAGTTGACGCCGGGTCCGTCAAACCTGCGGGCGATGCGGGCGCGGATCAGCCGCCCCGGCGGAACGGCGCCGGCGGCAGCGGGCGGCGCTGAATTCCGCCTGGTTGCGGTTGGACGCCCTTAAATTTTTTATTTATTGGCCTGATGGCCTGGAGATCGGACAAAAAGGGGCTAAGCTGCCTTTGTTCCGCCGAAGCGCAGCGCAGGTGGATAGCTGGTTTTGGCGGATCATCATGACAAAATAAGTGACCGGCAAAAGCTGAAGTGAGATGCGTCAGCCCTGCTGCCCGGCCCGCCGGACATTGCATCTCAGGCTGTTTTACGGTAGGCAGATGCCCATAACAGTTTTCGGTAATTTCCTTGGCGCAAAGGGGAGACTCATAGTGAAGAAAACGCTTGTTCTGCTGCTGGCAATCTGGCTTTGCGGCATTTGCGGCGCACGGGCCGCCCAACTCAATAAAGTGGCGGCGGTGGTCAACGGTCAGGTCATCACTATGTTCGACCTCCAGAAGGCAGCCCTGCCCGAGCTGGCGCGGGCCAGACTCAATCCCAACGATCCGAAGCAGGCCAAGGACGTGGACAAGGTTTTCCGCAAGGTGCTGGACATGATGATCATGGACATCCTGCTCGGGCAGGAGGCCAAACGTCTCAAGATCAGCGTTTCCCCCACCGAAGTGGACAATGAAATCGCCAAGTTGATGAAGTCCCGCAACCTGACCAAGCAGCAGTTCGAAGCCCAGCTCGCCCAGCAGAAAATCTCCATCAACGAGATCCGCGAGAATTTTGAAAAATCTCTGCTGCGCCAGAAGATCATGGGCATGGAAGTGGGCCGCAAGGTAGTGGTGACCCCGGCCGAAATCAAGCAATACTACGAAGCCCACAAAGACAATCTCTATGACCGCAGCGGCCTGCATATGGGCGTGCTGGTCTATGCGCCCAACGTCAACGCCCAGTCCATTGCCGCCCAGATCAAATCCGGCAAGCTGACCTTCGAAGAGGCGGCGGCCAAATATTCCATCGCCCCTAACAAGGACAAGGGCGGCGACATGGGGCCTGTGGAATGGGACCGCCTGAACCCGGAATGGGAAGGGCGGCTTACCAAGATGAAGTCCGGCGACGTGACCGAACTATTCGACCTTCAGGGCCGCAAGGCCCAGGTTCATCTGTTCCGGCCCGGTGGCGGCGCGGACAAGCAGCTCACTCTGGAGCAGGCCACCCCGCAGATCGACGCCATTCTGCGTCAACCCAAGGCCGTTGAGCGCTTTGAGGATTATACCAGCCAACTGCGGAGCAAGGCCGTCATCGATATCCGGCTGTAAGTCGCCGCGCCTCGCGCGGTGGGATATACACAGAGGCTTTACATGACCTTAGAGGAACTGGGCGCGGCGCTGCGCGCCGAACGCGAAAAGCGGGGCCTGAGCATTGAGGATGTGGCCAACCACCTGAAAATCGGAGCCCGTCTGCTGCGCGCCCTGGAAGAGGGCGACGCCTCATCCCTGCCCCATCTGGCGTATGCCAAGGGCTTTATCCGCTCATACGCCTCCTATCTCGGCATGGCCGCCGAAGAAGTGAACGAAGCCGTCAGCGCTCTGGGTGGCGTGAGCCCGGCCATCACACATCAGCCCGTGTATACGCCGGAGGAGTCTCTGGCGCCGCCCCGGAGCCTGAAATGGCTGGGCGTGCTTATTGTTTTGGCGCTGCTGGGCGGCGGCGCGTATGTGGCCTGGCAGCAGGGCGCTCTGGAGTTTCTGAGCCGCCAGACGCGGCGTCTGGCCCAGCCCTCGCCGCCGCTGCAAACGCCGGATTCCGCCGAAATCATGCCGGGCCGGGATACTTCGGCCCCGACGGCTCCGTCTGCCGCCGGTTCGGTCCAGACGCCGTCCCCGTCTCCGGCCGCCACGCCTTCAACTGACGCTCCGGCAACCTCTTCGGCCCCCGCGACGGCACCGCCCGCAACCGCTTCGACTTCCGCCGCGCCCGTCGGCGACGCAATCGCGTCTGCCTCCGCTCCGGTTCCCGCCTTTGGCGGCGCTACGCGGAACGCGACGGCTGCCTGGGGTTTGGGTTCCACGCCGACGCGCAATGCGACGCAGCCCGCTGAATCCGGCCAGCCCGCGGACGGCGCGCTGCCTCCGGGCCAGCACAAGGTCATCATCACCGCCACGGAAGAATGCTGGATTCATTCCAACGCCGACAATACCGATACCCGGCAGTTTTCGTTGCGCAAGGGCGACACCTTTGCCCTGACCTTCACCAAAAGCCTGGAACTGAAGCTGGGCAATGCCGGCGGCGTGCGCATCCGCTATAACGGGCAGGACATGCCCGCGCCCGGCCAGTCCGGCCAGGTGCGGACGCTGACTTTTCCGCCCGCGGCCCGGCAGTGATGGAATGGGCCGATCAGGCCGTGGTTTTGCGCATCGGGCATTTCCGCGAATCTGATCTCTGGTTGAAGCTGCTCTGCCGCAAGCGCGGCCTGCTGACCCTGTTCGCCTTTGGCGGCAGCCGCAGCCGACGGCGTTTCTGCGGCTGTCTGGACGTGCTGAACACCCTGCAATGCCGGGTCAAGGCTTCGGGCAGAGGAAATTTTCTCAATCTGGAAGAGGCCGTGCTGCTGTCCGGCCCGCAGCGGCTGCGCGGCAACTGGCAACGCATGGGACTGGCCGCCAACTGCCTGCGCTTTGTGGAGGCTTTGGGCGTCAACGATGACGGCGCGGAGGAAACCTTCGCCCTGGTGGAAGACCTTCGCCGCGTTCTGGAGGAAGAGGCCCGCCTGCCCGCCTTGCTGCCGCTTTTTTTTCGCCTGCGCCTGGCCGGGGCCTTGGGCTTTGCGCCCAATCTGGGGCACTGCGGCGCGTGCGGCGCACCGCTGACGGAGCGGGCGTTCTTTGTGGTGGACGAAGGCCAGATGCGTTGCGCCGCCTGCCGGGCGGGAGAATCCTTACCGGCCACACGGTATGGAGTGGAGCTTTCCCCGGCCGGGCTTGACCTTTTGCGCCGCGTGCAGCAAGAATTTCCCTCCACCTGGCCGGTGGAGGACGGGCCGCCGACAGACCGCCGGGCCTGCGCGCGGGCCATTGACGGCTTTGTGCAGTATCATTTGGGGCTGGCTTGGGAGGGCGGTTATTTCCGCCACGTGTGAAAGCCGAGCCTTTTTGCCGCTGGCTGCGTCAAACTACGCTTTTTATTTCGGTCGAGTACCGGAAGAGTACACTCCCTTCATAAAAAGCTTGTTTTCCTTGCCAGCGACAAAAATCTCAGCTTTCAGCGGGATGGAGCCACTGGAGCCACCGTCTGTGCGGTTCTGTGAAAATTGAGCATAACAAAGGACAGCGCATGTACTTTCAGGATGTGATTCTTACCCTGCAAAACTACTGGGCAGGCCGGGGCTGTGTCATCGAACAGCCGTCGGGCGTGGAGTGCGGAGCCGGCACCTTCAATCCGAGCACATTTTTGCGGGTTCTCGGGCCTGAACCCTGGAAGGTCGCCTATGTGGAGCCTTCGCGCCGTCCCACCGACGGCCGCTACGGTGAAAATCCCAACCGCCTGCAACGCTATTTCCAGTTTCAGGTGGTGCTCAAACCTTCGCCGGATAACGTGCAGGATCTCTATCTGCAAAGCCTGGAGGCGCTGGGGCTCAATCCGGCCCGCCACGACATCCGTTTTGTGGAGGACGACTGGGAGTCGCCCACGCTCGGGGCCTGGGGCCTGGGCTGGGAGGTCTGGCTCAATGGCATGGAAGTGAGCCAGTTCACCTATTTCCAGCAGGTGGGCGGCATCGACCTGTCGCCGGTCAGCGTGGAACTGACTTACGGCCTGGAACGCCTGACCATGTATCTTCAGGGCGTGGAGTCGGTCTATGATCTGCGCTGGAACAAGGATGTGACCTACGGCCACATCTACCATCAGAACGAAGTGGAGCAGTCCCGGCACAACTTCGAGGCCAGCAACGCGGAAATGCTGCTGGGCCAGTTCAGCGATTTCGAGAGGGAATGCAAGGCCATGCTGGAGTTGGGCCTGCCCTGGCCCGCTTATGATTACTGCCTGAAGTGCTCCCACACGTTCAACCTTCTGGACGCGCGCGGGGCCATTTCCATTACCGAGCGTACCGGCTATATCGGCCGGGTGCGGGCGCTGGCCGCGGGCGTGGCCCGCCTCTACGCGGCGCAACGCGAGGAACTGGGCTATCCCATGCTCGACAACAAGGATGTGAGGTAAGGCATGGCGACCTTTGTGCTTGAAATCGGCAGCGAGGAACTGCCTTCCCGTTTTTTGGCCCCGGAAGAGACGGAATTGCGAAGCCGCTTTGCGGCCGCTCTGGCCGAAGCGGGCCTGGAGCACGGCGCGGTGCGCGTCATGAGCACGCCGCGTCGGGCCGTGCTGCTGGTGGAAGATCTCAATCCCGTGCAGCAAGAAAAGGAAGAAGTGATTTCCGGTCCTCCGGCGCGCGTGTCCTATGGGGCTGACGGCGCGCCCACCAAGGCTCTGGAGGGCTTTGCCCGCACCCACGGCCTGAGCGTGGCGGACGTTTTTCGCCTGGAGACGGAAAAGGGCGCGTATATGGCCGTGCGCAAGCGCATTGGCGGCGCGGCGGCCAAGGACCTGCTGGCTGAAATCTGCCCGGCGGTGATAACGGCTCTGCCCTTTGCCAAGCGCATGCGCTGGGGCGCGTATTCCTTGGCCTATGCCCGTCCCATCCGCTGGATTCTGGCTTTGCTGGACGAAGAAGTGGTGCCCTTCAGGCTCGGACCGGTGGACTCCGGCCGCGAAACCCACGGTCATCGCGTGCATGGTCCCGGCCCCTTCAGCGTAGCCCATGCCGACGCCTACCTGAAAACCGTGGCTGACCTTTGCGCCGTGACCCTGGACCCGGCCCTGCGCCGCGCCGCCATTGTGGAAGGTGGTGACGCCCAGGCTGCCCGGTCCGGCGGCAAAGTGCTCTGGAAGGACAGTCTGCTGGACGAAGTGCAGGGCCTGGCCGAACATCCCGTGCCCCTGCTGGCGGATTTTGACCCGGCCTATCTGGAAGTGCCGCGCGAAGTGCTGCTGACCAGCATGGAGAGCCATCAGAAGAGCTTCGGCATTGAGGGCGCGGACGGCAAACTCATGCCGCATTTTCTGACCGTGCTCAATCTGACCCCCGAAGATATGGCGGTGGTCAAGCACGGCTGGGAGCGCGTGCTGCGCGCCCGTCTGGACGACGCCCGCTTTTTCTGGCGCGCGGACCTGCGGGAAAGCCTCGACGCCTGGCTGGACAAGCTGGACCATGTCATCTTTATCGGCGCGCTGGGCAGTATGGGCGACAAAACCCGCCGCCTTGAGGCTCTTTGCCGCTGGCTGGCCGAGCGTTGCGCCCCGCAATTGGGCGCTGACCTGACTGCGGAAGCCGCGCGGGCCGGTCGTCTTTCCAAGGCCGATCTTGTGAGCGGCATGGTGGGCGAATTCGATACCCTCCAGGGCGTCATGGGCGGCATTTACGCGGAACGCAAGGGCGAACCGCGGGCCGTGGCCGACGCGCTGAAAGAACAGTATCTGCCTGCCGGACCGGATTCGCCCTTGCCCGCAAGCCCTGTGGGCGCGCTGCTCTCTCTGGCGGACAAGGCCGACACCCTGGCGGGCTGCTTCGGCCTGAACATGATTCCCACCGGCGCGGCGGACCCCAACGGCCTGCGGCGTTGCGCCCTGGGCATCATCCGCATTCTGCTGGACTTCGGCTTTGAGCTGGACGTGCGCGAGCTTTTCGCCAAGGCGCGGGAACTTTACGGCGCGCGGCAATGGAAGTTGCCACCGGACGAAGCTCAGGACAAGCTCATGGAATTTTTCGCTGCCCGGCTGCGCAACTATTTCATGAGCCAGGGCCAGGACACGCTGCTGGTGGACGCGGCCCTGAACGCGGGCGCGGCCCTGGTGCCCGACAGCGGCGCGCGCCTGGCGGCCCTGACGGCCTTCAGCCGCGAAGCGGGTTATGCCGAGGCCGTACAGACCTTCAAGCGGGTGGCCAATATCGTGCGCAAGCAGGCCGCCGCCGAAGCGCTGCCCGAGCGGTGGAACGCGGCGTTGCTGTGCGAAGCGCCGGAAAAGGCTTTGGCCGAGACTCTGGACGCCTTGCTGCCCCGGCTGGACGCCCTGTGGGCCTCGGGTGACCACGGCGCGGCCTTGGCCACGCTCAAGGAAGTGCGCCCGGCGGTGGACGCCTTTTTCGACGGGGTCATGGTCATGTGCGAGGATGCGGCCCTGCGCCGTAACCGTTTGTCCATGCTCCAGGCTCTGGGATCGCGCTTCGCCCGGCTGGCGGATTTTGCGGCCCTGCAACTGTAGAGCGCTCGTCATTTTTAATGCCGGATGCACCGGCGCGGATTTTTTGTAAAACCCGCAGCGTGAACTTGTCGCATGGTAAATTATGTTGCCGTGCGACAAGTTCAAACGCAAAAAGGTTCAACGCTGATCAGTGTGGTAAAATTGCTTGACAGTCCGGGAGGCTTGAGCTAATAACGCTGATTCACAACATCTCTTTGCTGTCAACGGCGGCAGTGCCGCTTTTTCGAGATCATGGCTTGCGCGGGCAAGCCCAACATAGTGGAGGAATACCGTGGCCAACCACAAGTCAGCCATCAAACGTCACAAGCAGAGCCTCAACAGGGCCGCCCGCAACCGTGCCGCCCGCACCCGCGTGAAAAACGCCATCAAGGATGTGCGCGCCGCGATTCAGGGCAAGGACAAGAGCTTGGCCGATACTTCTCTGACCGTCGCCACCTCCGTGCTGGCCAAGGCCGCCGGCAAGGGCGCGCTGCACTGGAAAAAGGCCGCGCGCAAGATTTCGCGTCTGGCCCGCGCCGTCAACGGCATTGAAGCCGAGTAAGGTTGTGTGAAGCGGCGTTGCCGGTGTTCTTCAGAACATCCGGACTGGTGAGATTGAACGCGCGCCGTCCATTGGACGACAAAGAATTTGACAGGTTACCGGCAAGCAAATAAAAAAATATTTACAAGTAATGCTTGACGAGTAACGCCGTTTAGAATAATATTTTTTTGTTACGCGCTCGTAGCTCAGCTGGATAGAGCAACAGGCTACGAACCTGTAGGTCAGGAGTTCGAATCTCTTCGGGCGCACCATTTTTCAAGGGCTTATGAGATATCTCTCATAAGCCCTTTTTGTATGGACGAAAATTCTCCGTTTATCGGAGAGAATTTTCGTCCATACAAAAAGCTACTCACAGCTCACATAAAATGAGCTATGAGTAGCCGAATATCATTTTGAAGATTAATGAGTCTTGAATTTAGAACAGACCTGTGACCTTTCCCGTGTTTACATCCACGTCGATATTGCGGAACGAAGGATGCGAACCTGTGCCGGGCATCAGGCTGATGTCGCCGGAAACCGGGCAGACCAGACCGGCCCCGCCGAACAGCAGCACGTCACGCACATGCAGCCGCCAGGAGGCGGGCACGCCCTTGCGGGTAGGGTCGTCGGAGAGGGAGTACTGGGTCTTGACCATGCACACGCCCAGATCATTGGCGTCGGGGCGCTCCTGCAGGGCTTTCAGGCGTTGTGCCGCCAGGGGTTCAAAATCCACGCCGTCGGCCCCATAGATCTCGCGGGCAATGCAGGTGATCCGCTCGGTCAGCGGCAGGCTCCAGTCATAAAGCGGCTTGAAATTCTGCTTGCCGGAATTGCAGGCGTCCATGACCGCGTCAGCCAGTTCCAGCGCACCCTCGCCGCCCTTTTCCCAGTGTTCCGATACTGCCACCCGGGCTCCGGCCGTTTCGCAAATGCGGCGGATGGCGGCGATTTCCACCGGGCTGTCGGTGTGGAATTTGTTGATGCAGACCACGGACGGCACGCCGGAACGGCGTACAATGCCGATGTGGTGCAGCAGGTTGACGCAGCCAGCTTCCACCAGGCTCACGTCCTCGCGGGTATAGGCTTCGGGCAGGGGGCGGCCGGGCCGGGGCTGAGGCGCGCCGCCGTGGCTCTTGAGCGCCCGCACCGTGGCCACGATGACCGCCGCGTCGGGCGTCAGGCCGCTGTAACGGCATTTCAGGTTCCAGAACTTTTCATAGCCCATTTCAGCGGCAAAGCCGGATTCCGTCACATGCACGTCGCTGAGTTTGAGGCCCACCCGGTCGGCGATGACCGAGCTCTGGCCCAGGGCGATATTGCCGAAAGGTCCTGTATGCACCAGCACCGGCTGGCCCTCGATGGTCTGGATCAGATTGGGTTTGACGGCTTCCACCAGCCAGGCGGTCATGGCCCCGGCAACTTCCAGATCCGCCGTGGTCACGGGTTTGCCGTCGCGGTCCAGAGCCAGGACCATCCGGCCCATGCGTTCGCGCAGGTCGCGCAGGTCGCGGGCCACGGAGAGAATGGACATGACTTCCGAGGCCACGGTGATGTCGAAGTGCGAGCGCATCATAAAGCCGTCGTTGCGGCGGCCGTCGCCCTCAATGCCGATGATCACGTTGCGCAGGGCTTGGGCGCAGAAATCCATGACCCAGCCCGTGCCCACCCGCGTGGGATCCACGTTCAGACGGCGCATACCCGAAAGGCGCGCCAGGGTGGCGTCGTCGTAATTGCGCTCGTGCTGCATGCGAGCGGTGAGAGCGGTCATGGCCAGATTGTGGGCCGCCCCTACGGCATGGATGTCGCCGGTGAAATTGAGCGAATACGGCGTCAGCGGGATGCACTGGGACAGGCCGCCGCCCGCGGCCGAGCCTTTCATGCCCATGGTGGGGCCGCCCGAGGGCTGGCGGATGGCCGCCGAGGAGCGCAAACCCCGCCGGGCCAGGCCCTGGACCAGGCCGATGGTGGTGGTGGATTTGCCTTCGCCCAGCGGCGTGGGGGTGATGGCCGTAACATCCACATATTTGCCGTCCGGCCGTCCGGCCAAGCGCTCCAGCACCGCCTGCTGCTCGATTTTACCCATATAATGCCCGTAGGGCAGCAATTCCCGGGATTCCAGGCCCATTTCGGCGGCCAGGGTTTCCACGGTCTTCATGCGTGATTCGGCATCCTGCGCGATTTTCCAGTCAGGATTTTTGGTGGGATCAAGCGTCATGGCAACTCCTTGAAATATGAACTAGCCGGAATGTACGGTCCGCTCCGGCAGGCGTCAAGGCGGGAAGGCGGATAACACAGGGCAGACGCATCTAAAAAATCTTTATTTATTGACTAGATAGCCGAGTAATAGACAAAAAGGGGCGAAGCCACCTTTGCTCCGCCAGAGCGAAGCGCAGGCGGAGGGCAGGTGTCGGGAGAATCCTAAAAAATGCGCTAGCCGTTGCCACGTCAGCGGCTTGCTTGAGCCGTTCACGGCGAAGCCATATTACGGAACAAGACAGCATCGCTACGGATAGCGACAGTGACTTCCTTGGACACAATTTCGTGTAACTAATTACTGTCTTCAGCCGTAGCTGGCAGTGCTGTCTTTATCCGTACGGCTCACAAGCTCGCCTACGGCTAAAGCTCCTGCGTCGCAACGGCTGAAGCAAGATTTTTCGGCGCGGGCAAGGAAAATGGCGCTTTTTGCGCGGAAACCGACCGGAAGGCGGCCCAAAGGGCCGTGCCCGTTGGCGAACCTAGCGAGCTTACGGGCATCGAGAGCAGAGATGTACTCAAGTACGTGAGCAGCAAAAAGCGCCAGATGACGCCGCCCGCGCCGAAAAGGCTGGTTTTGACGGATAATCACGACAAATAAGAGATCGGCAAAACTAAAATCAGATGCGTCTGCCCTGGCGGATAACACGGCGCATAAAACAGGCCCGGAGCCGAAACTCCGGGCCTGCCCGTGAAAGGATCGTACAATTCACAGCCGCTACGCCATGGCCCAGTTGGCCTTCATGCTCCAGATGCCGCAGGGGCAGACGCCTGCGCAGATGCCGCAGCCGATGCAGCGCGCCGGGTCGGAAACGTATTCGAAACCGCCTTCGGCCAACTCATTGCGGTCAATGGCCTTTTCCGGGCAGGACATGAGACACATCTTGCAGTCGCGGCAGGTGCCGCAACTGACGCAACGCTCGAAATCCTCCCGCGGTTGCGGCAGCTCCCGGCCGTGGCATTTGGCGAAATAGGCCGTGTGCAGCCGCCGGGACGGCACCTGTTCCCTGTCCGTGGGCACAGGGCTCTCGCCGCGCAGCCAGGCGTCGGCGGCCAGCGCGGCCTGGCGGCCTGTGCCGATGGCATGGACCAGCAGACCGGGCTTGATCACGTCGCCCACCGCGAATACGCCGTCCATGACGCTCAGATCGGCCTTGGGAACCAGCCAGTCGCGGAACTTCTCCAGTCCTTCGGGCAGATAGGAAAGGTCCGGCGACTCGCCGATGGTGATGATGACCATCTCAGCGGGAATCAGCGTGCCGTCCTGGGTGATCAGACCGTTGTCCGTGATTTCCCTGGTCTGCACCGGCCAGAGCAGTTTACCGCCCAGGTTTTCGATATGGGCGATCTCGTGGGCGAAGGCCGCCGGACGCTGCACGTCGATGCAGGTCACCTCGCGCGCGCCCATGGCAAACGCCCCGGCCGCCGCGTCCATGCCCGCGTTGCCGCAGCCGATGACCACCACGCTTTCGGGCACCTCGGGCTTTTGCCCCCGGTTTACGGCCTTGAGAAAGTCAATGCCGCCCACGATCCGTTCATGCCCGGGCCAGGGGAAGATGCGCGGCACATGTCCGCCCGTGGCCACGATCAGGGCATCATGCTTTTTGCGCAGCTCCGCGAAGCGCTCGGCGTCCACCGGATGGTTGGTCACGAAATGCACGCCCATGTCCTCAATGCGCTTGAGTTCCTTGAGCAGCAGATCGTGGTTCAGGCGTTCGCGCGGAATAACCTGCTCCAGCTTGCCGCCCATATGGGCGTCCGCCTCGTACACCGTGACTTCGTGTCCCATGCGGGCCAGTTGCCAGGCAGCCGTGAGACCGCCCACGCCGCCGCCGATGACGCCCAGATGCTTGCCGCTGCGCTGCACGGGCTTTTCCAGCCTGATATCCGCCGAACAGGAGCCCAGCTTGCCGATCTGCACAGGGCTGTCCAGCTCGTTGCGCGTGCAGTTTTCCATGCAGGGATTGGGGCAGACGCTGCCGCAGACCGAGCCGGGAAAAGGCGTGTAGTCCAGCACCAGCCGGTAGGCTTCATCCACTTTGCCTTCACGCAGCAAATTGAAGCGGCGCTGGCTCGGGATGGAAGCCGGACAGTGGAATTCGCAGGGTGCGGCAAAACGGGCATTTTCCCAGAGGGGCACGCGCAGGCGGTAATCCCCGCGCGCCACCAGGCCGTTGACCACGAAATCGTCGGGGCAGACGTCGCTGAAAATGCCGTCCTTGACCCATTCCGTGGCCCGGAACCGGGCAAGGCTGGGGACTTCCTCGTGTTCGCGTTCCTCAAACGGCAGAGGCGTGATCTTTTTCCAGTGTTTCCAGACTGAAAGCTCTTCGCGCAGTCCCGGCCGGTCGACAGCCTGAAGAAAATCGTCCAGACCGGCATCAAGCCAGGCCATATCGTCCTCATCCAGGGGGCTCACCCGCACGTCCGGCGGCAGGGAGCCCACAGGCCCGCGAAAATAGACCACGCCGCCCACCATGCCCACGCAGGAACGCTCGCCCAGCACCGAGGGCAGGGCTTCGCTTTCATGGCCGCAGACCACGGCCTTGCCGCCGCCCATGAACTCAAAGGAAAAACTGCCCACGCTTTTGAGCACCCAGAGTTCCGGGGGTTCGTAGAGCGGATCGTGCTTCATGAGCGAGCCGGAACGCGTGCCCGCGCGGCCGCCGATATAGACCTTGCCCGCGGCGGCGCAATGCCCCGCCGTATCACCCGCGTCGCCGCGCACCGCAATGCGCCCGCCGGCATTGAGCCAGCCCACGTCGGCCGGGGCCGGTCCTTCCACAACTATTTCCGTGTCGGGCAGGCACATGGAACCCACGCGCTGGCCGGGATTGCTGACCCTGAAAGTCAGCTTTTTACCGTCCCGGTTCCAGAGCGGGCCGCCGATGTCGTGCTGGCCCGAGGCCTCAATATAAAAATCAGTCTCGCCCCGCTCCACCGCCGCCTCAATGGACAGCAGCAGATCCTGGGTGGACATGCGTTCGTGATCGTGCACCGTGCTTACGCGCAGCATGGCTATCTCCTGGCTATATCTAGAACAACTCGCCGCAGGCGTCCTCTTCCGCAGACGTCAGAGCGTTTTGTTTTTACAAAGCACAACGCTCTAACAAGCGTAGGCAATGCCCAACTTGTCCGCCACCGCCCGATCCGTGGACACCAGGGCGTCGGAACGCCCCACCGGCAGGGAGCTGTTGCCCACCGGGGCCAGCAGTTTGCGCAGTTCAGCGTCAAAAGCCAGCATGTAGTCCACGATGTTCTGCGCGCCCCGGTCCACGTCCAGGCGTTTGACCAGGCGCGGGTCCTGCGTGCAGATGCCCGTGGGGCATTTGCCCGTATTGCAGGCGTTGCAGCGGCCGTGCTCGTTGCCCACACAGCCCATCAACTGGATCAGTATCTTGCCCAGAATCACGCCGTTGGCCCCCAGGCAGATCATCTTGAAGGCGTCGGCCGCCGCATTGCCGGTCATGCCGATGCCGCCGCCCGCCCAGAGGGGGATCTGCCCCTGCAGGCCCTGGGCCACGGCCGCTTGATAGCAGTCGCGCAGCTTGGAGACGATGGGATGCCCCGTGTGCTCCAGGGAGACCTCGTTGGCCGCGCCCGTGCCGCCCTGGATGCCGTCGATGAAAAAGCCGCCGCAGATCTTGTAAGGATCGCGCAGCAGATTGTTGTATACCGACACCGAGGTGGACGAGGCCGCGCACTTGATGGCCACGGGCACGCGGAAGCCGAAGGCCGCGTTGAGCGAAAGGTGCATTTTCTGCACCGACTCCTCAATGGAATACAAACCCTGATGGTT
This sequence comes from Desulfovibrio porci, assembly GCF_009696265.1. Lineage (NCBI taxonomy): Bacteria > Pseudomonadati > Thermodesulfobacteriota > Desulfovibrionia > Desulfovibrionales > Desulfovibrionaceae > Desulfovibrio > Desulfovibrio porci. Next base: position 128,864 of record NZ_VUMH01000004.1, on the reverse strand, counting down.
GGGCGGGGAATGCAGGGTGGCCTTGGGCACGCCGCGAATGGCCTGGATGTGCGGGGCCACCTTGGCGGCGGGCAGCAACCCCCCGTCGCCGGGCTTGGCGCCCTGGCCGATCTTGATCAGCACGCCCGCCGGGTCGGCCTTCATGCGGGGCATGGCCTTGATAATGCGGTTCCAGCCGAAATGGCCGGAAGCGATCTGCAGAATCATGTATTTGAGCTGTTCGGACTCCAGCAGCTTGATGGGCATGCCGCCCTCGCCCGAGCTCATGCGCACGGGCATGCCGCACTTCTCGTTGAGGTAGGCCGTGGCCAGGGCCAGAGCTTCCCAGGCTCTGGCGGACAGCGCGCCGATGCTCATGTCGCTGAAGATGGCCGGGTAGATCCAGTGTACCGGCGGGGTGCGCCCGTCGAGCACCAGATCCTCGCCGTCCACGCGCAGGGGCAGCTCCCGGGCCAGCATCACGCGGCCCAGCGGTGAGCGGATGTCAAAGGTATGCCGCTCCGAATCCAGGGACGGGTCGGTCATCTGGCTGATGCGGCCCACCACGATGGCGTCCAGGGTGCGCGGCGTGGGCAGGTTGCTGCGCCCGCCGCGCTTGATGGGGCCGTGGGCGCGGGCCAGTACGGGAAAACGGGTGTCCGGATTGCGCACGGGCCGGATGGCCTTGTTGGGGCAGACCTTTTCGCACATGCCGCAGCCCACGCAGGCCTGCTCAATGACGGGCTTTTGCCTGATGACAGGCAGGGCGAGATGCTCCGCCTCCGGCTCCGGAAAAGCCTTGCGCGAAACCGTCACACTGCGGTGCGAGACCCCGGCCTCAATGGCGTTGAAGGTGCAGGCCGCCACGCAGGAGCCGCACATGGTGCAGCGCTCGGCGTGGTACTCAATGGTCCAGTTCAGATCGTTGACGCTGACGTCCTGAGTTTTTACTGATTCCATCGCCGCACCGCCAGATCGTTGTCAATGACCACCATTTCCCGTTCATTGGGATAGATGTCCCCCGCCGGGTCGCGGTCGGGCAGAATGGCGTTCAGCCCGCAGACTTCCGAGGCAACGGCCACCATGCTGTCGTCGCCGCCCACCACCACGGGACGCAGCTTCTTGGAATCACAGCAGGTGATCATCCGTCCGTCGGGCAGCAGGCCGATGATGGAATTGGGCCCGTTGATCTCCAGGTGCGCCAGTGATTCGCGGATCAGGCTGAGCACTTTGCGGTCGTCGCGCCTTTCCGCCTCCACAAAAGGCAGGGGCGTGATGACGTGCTTGTAGTACTTGATGGGCCATTGCAGTTCATGCAGCACGTAATGCAGCGTGTAGAGGAAGTTCTGGGAGTCGGATTCAAAGCCGATGTAGCCCCGGTGCAGAGACTTCTGGAATTCCTTGTTCTTGGTGAAAAAGGTGTTTTCGCCATTGGCGCAGAGGGTGTAACCCTGCAAAAAGAAGGGATGGGCCGCGTAGCGCACGATATCGTAATTGGTGTTCTGACGGCACTGGGTCACGATGTTGCGGGCCGTGAGGCGGCCGTCGTCGTTCCAGAGCCGGAAATAGGCGGCGATGTCCGCCGGGTCGCCGATTTCCTTGAGCGTCAGCACATCGGGCCAGAAAGAATAGACAAAGCCGTTATTGCCTTCTTCCAGCAGCGCGCGCAGGGCCAAGCGGGTGTCCAGCAGAAGGTCTTCGCGCTCTTTCCGGCTGCGCTGGAGATAGTTTTGAGGATACTCATAGTTACGAAAGACATAACAGGGCATGGCCTCGATTTTCAGACCATCGCGCTTGTCCATCTCGGGCACCCACTGGGCCACCTGCACGAAACCCTTTTCCTCCATATAGTCGTTGACCAGTTGCACGCCCCGCGGCGTACAGGCCAGCGACAGCAGAGGCTTGTCCTTATACTCGCTGAAAACGCCGTCCAGATCCTGCATGACCATGGCAAAACCCGAATTGTCGTGCCCTTCCTGCTGGGGCAGCATCAGGTTGAGCGCCACGGAAGGATGCACCGGCGTCCTGCTTTTGATGGAACCGATTCTGCACATAATTTTTCCACCTCGAAAAAGCGCCACAGGCAGAGGCCGGTCCGCAATGCGCGGCCCGCCGTAGCGTCGGCATAAGCTCCCGGGTAAGGGGGGGCGTGAATTCACACGGCTTCGCGGGCGCTCCCGTTAAGGAGGCGCGAAGGTTTGCTCGCCGGCAGCACCGGCTGGCCAAAAGACGGTCCGCAAGACCGCCGAAACCGTTCTGGCGACGGTTTCCGGCCTGATGGAGGGGGGGAGGACAATTTAGCAATAAAGCATACCGGTGAGCAAGCATAAAATGTCCGTCCGTAGCGGAAACCTGTCAGAAAGGCATGCTTCTTCCTCCACCGACGGTTGCGCTATCGCGTCCGCTTTGATAAGGATTTTTTGCTCTTTAATTCATGACAGGATATCAAATTTTTTTTACCAAAAAATATATTTTTATTAAAACAAGAAAATATGTCCTGAATGACGCTAATATCAGGCTGAATATTGTCGATAAATTAATTGCTGTCATCCATGCGCGGTCTGTATGCCCGTGATCGTCCCGGTATTGCGTATTAATGATATGCCTGAAGCGGAAGGGCGGATTGGAGGGCGGCTAGGAGCGACGCCGCTCCACACTTTTTGGGTTCGGCCCCCCCCCGTTAAAACGCCGACCACGAAAAGTTGAATTTTTTGACAGGCAATGCGCAAAAAAAATTGGGAAAAGTTGTCTTTAGCCGTCGCTGCGCAGGAAGCTGCGGATAAAGCGCAACCATTGGTCACGTCGAACGCTGTCCAGGGAAATCGCGGCCGGTATCCGGAAGCCCTGGCGCGCCAACGGCTGTCACACTGACCATACCGCCAGACCGATTTTTTCTTTGCCGCGCGCCGGGTGGAAAAAGACAGCTTTGCCGCGGCGATTTAATGAAGATTGGGCCTAATTCACAGCGAGGATGTATAGGAGGCTTAATGTGACTGTAGGAAAGAAAATCGGCGGAGGATTCAGTGTCATTTTGCTGCTGACGCTTGTGCTGGGCTATCTTGCCGTCAGCGCAATGCGGGATGGAGCGCAAACCTCGAAAAACATCAGCGAAGACCGTGTGCCGCGTTTTTTGGTGGCCTCTTCGCTGGAAAGCGATGTTCTGGAATATGCCCGCCTGTATTTTATCTTTGAGGGGTCCAAAAACGATGCGGACATAAAAAATCTTGAAAAACAAACTGAAATCATCAAAGCCGACATCGTAAAGCTGCAAGAACTGCAAAATAAAAATCCCTATCCGGACAGCGCCGCTTTTTTGGACAAATTCCCCAAGGATCTGGAAACGTATCTGGGGTATATGCGCTCCTGCTTTTCGTTGATTCAAAAAATCCAGGCGAACAACATTACCGGGCTTCAGGCGGGCAAGGCCGCTGAAGTGAGCATGGAAACGCTTATCAGGGCTCTGGGCAAAGAGTTGCGTCAGCTCATGGAAGCGGGGCAGACCAACTTGGCCGCCTCATATGCCCAGCATATGACCTCGGTTTCCGCCGAGCTCACGAATGTGGGCAACCTCATCAAGAAAGTGCTGACTGCCCAAAATAACAACGACGAGAAGCTGCTTGGCGAGATCGTGGGGGATTTCAAGAGCATTCTTGCCAACCTGGAAAAGTTGCAGGAAAAATTCGACAAACAGGAATACCGCGACCTGTTGAAAAATTCCATCGCCGCAACTCAGAGCCTGGGAAAGCAAATCTATCTGTTACTGGAAATACATGAGCAATTGCTGGAGGCTTCTAAGGCAAGAGCCGATTTGTTCAACAGTCTGAAACAGCAGACTCTCAATCTGAGTAAGGCCGTTGCCGACAATACCAGAAAAGAGGTGAACAGAGCCGAGGAAACGCTGAGCGCCTCCACAACGCAGACCATCATGATTCTGATCGGCGTCATGGTTCTTGGCGTCGGCATCTCCCTGTTTATCACCCGGATGATCGTCAAACCTCTGGTGACCACGCAGGTATTCGCCAAGGCTGTTGCCGGCGGCGACCTGGAAAGAACCCTGGATGTGCGCAGCAGTGACGAACTCGGCATGCTGGCGGATGACTTGCGCCAGATGGTGACCAGTCTGAAGGAGAACATTGACGAGGCCCAGCGGAAATCCCAAGAGGCTCAGACGGCCACGGAAGAAGCCAGGGAAGCCATGGGCCGGGCGGAAGAGGCGGCCCGCAGGGCCGAAAACGCCAAACGGGAAGGCATGCTGGCTGCCGCCGGACAACTGGAAGGCATGGTGGACGTCATTTCTTCCGCCTCCGCTGAGCTTTCCTCCCAGATTGAGCAGTCGGACCGAACCGCCGCGGAGTCCGCGCAGCATCTTTCCGAAGCGGCCACGGCCATGAACGAAATGAATGCCACGGTTCAGGAAGTCGCCAGGAATGCCAGCAACGCTTCCGGCGCTTCCAGCGACACCAGGCAGAGAGCCGAGGCGGGCTCGCAGGTTGTGCAGGATGTGGTGCAGAGCATTGGCGAAGTTCAGGAAGTATCCATGCACCTGAAAGAAGAGATGGAGCAGTTGAACGCGCATGCGCAGGCCATCACCCGGATTATGAGCGTTATTTCCGATATTGCGGACCAGACCAATCTGCTGGCCCTCAATGCGGCCATTGAGGCGGCGCGGGCCGGCGAGGCCGGACGCGGTTTCGCGGTGGTGGCCGACGAAGTGCGCAAGCTGGCCGAAAAAACCATGTCCTCCACCCAGGATGTGAGCAACGCCATCCAGGCCATTCAGGAAAGCACGGCCAAAAGCATGGACGCCGTGGACAACGCGGTGTCGCGCATCGCTGATGCCACGGACCTGGCCCACCAGTCCGGCGCGGCCCTGCAGGAAATTGTAAGCACGGCGAACGGCACCTTTGACCAGATTCAGGCCATCGCCACCGCCAGCGAGGAACAATCCGCCGCCAGTGAGGAAATCAACCGTTCCATCAGCACGGTCAACGACATGTCCCGGCAAACCGCCAGCGCCATGGCGGAAGCCGCCAAGGCCGTGGCTGATCTGGCCGCGCAGGCGCAGTCCCTTACTGGATTGATTCAGGAAATGAAAAAAGCCTAACAGACTTAGGGCGTTCTTCTTCTGACCGCCAAAGGGCGCACTCCCTGTCCGGGAGTGCGCCCTTTCCTTTCTCTTTATCGTATGCGTGCTTTGCCCGAAAACGGCTGAAGGAGCCCTATGGGCCGCCTTCGGTCGCTCCCGCAACCGCCGGAGCGTCGCGCTTTTCAAATGCAACACGCTCTAACAAATGCGTTGCTCCGCCTCTCAGGCCATGGCAGCCAGCGGCTCGCCGTAGAAGGCCTTGCGGTACAGCTCCTTCAGTTCCGCAATCAGCGGGTAGCGCGGATTGGAAACCGTGCACTGGTCGTCAAAGGCCTGCTCGGCCATTTCATCCAGCTTTTGCAGAAAATCGGCTTCCGCGATCCCGGCTTCACGCAGTGAGGCCGGGATGCCCAGATCGAACTTGAGAGCCTCGATAGCCCGCACCAGACGGGCCGTCTTTTCCGCGCGGGCCTCGGGCCCGTCGCCTTCCACGTCGTCGGCCAGATGCAGCATGTCCGCCATGCGGGCATAGCGGCCCTTGACCCAGGGATATTTGTACTGGGGCAGCATGCCCTGTTTGGTGGGCGTGTCCGTGGCGTTGTATTCGATGACATAGGACAGCATGATGGCATTGGCCAGCCCGTGCGGCACATGGAAGTAAGATCCCAGAGTATGCGCCAGGGAATGGCAGACGCCCAGAAAGGCGTTGGCGAAGGCCATACCCGCTATGGTGGCCGCGTAGTGCATCTTCTCGCGCGGGATCAGGCGGTCTTCGCCACCGGCATAGGAGCGGCGCAGATACTTGAAGACCAGGCGCACGGCCTCCATGGCCTGGCCGTCGGCGAAATTGGTGGCCAGAGTGGAGGTATAGGCCTCAATGGCGTGGGTCAGCACGTCCAGGCCCGCGTTGGCGATGAGCGAGGGCGGCAGGTCCATGACGAATTCCGGATCCACAATGGCCATGTCCGGGGTCAGGGCGTAGTCGGCGACCGGGTACTTGACGCCGGTGCGGCTGTCGGTGATCACAGCGAAGGGCGTCACCTCCGAGCCGGTGCCCGAAGTGGTGGGAATGGCCACCATCACGGCCTTTTTGCCCAGATCCGGGAAAGAAACCACCCGCTTGCGGATGTCCATGAAGCGCAGGGCGATGTCCTCGAACCTGATGTCCGGCACCTCATAGAGCAGCCAGATTATTTTGGCCGCGTCCATAGGTGAGCCGCCGCCCAGAGCGATGAACATGTCCGGCTGAAAAGCGTTGACCATGTTCAGGGCCTTTCGGGCCGTGGCGATGTCCGGGTCGGGCTGCACGCCGGAAAAGACCCGCACTTCCATGCCCATGTTCTCCAGCACCTCGCTGACCTTGCGCACGTGCCCCAGTTCTTCCATGGTCGTATCGGTAATGATGCAGGCCCTGCGGCGGTCCTTGTACTCCTCCAGGGCCGGGCTCAGGGCGCCGAGCTTGAAATAGACCTTGGGCGGCACGCGGAACCAGAGCATATTTTCACGGCGGCAGGCCACAGCTTTGACGTTCATAAGATGCTTTACCCCGATGTTTTCACTGACCGAATTGCCTCCCCAGCTGCCGCAGCCCAAGGTCAGGGACGGCGCCACGCGGAAGTTGTAAACGTCGCCGATGGCCCCCTGAGAGGCGGGCATATTGATCAGCACCCGCCCGGTGGTCATGGTCTCCTCAAAGGCCTGGATGTGCGCCGCGTTGCTTTCGCGGGTATAGAGCACCGAGGTGTGCCCGGCCCCGCCCAGCAACACCAGACTTTGGGCCGTATCCACAGCCGTGCGGAAATCCGCTACGCGGTAAAAACCCAGCACGGGCGAGAGTTTTTCATGCGCAAAAGGATCATCGGGCCTGACCGCCGGGCGCTCGGCAATGAGCACCTTGGTCGTCTCCGGCACGCTGATCCCGGCCATGGCTGCGATGCTCACGGCGGACTGGCCCACAATGGCGCTGTTCAGCGCGCCGTCCACAAAAAGGGTTTTGGCCAAAGCCTCGCTCTGCGCGTCGTCGGCGAACCAGGCTCCGCGTTTGATGAACTCCTCCCGCACGGCATCGGCAATGTCGGCCTCGGCCACCACGGTCTGCTCCGAGGCGCAGATCATGCCGTTGTCAAAGGTTTTGCTGAGCAGAATGGAGTTGACCGCCATCTTGACGTCCGCCGTGGCGTCGATGACCACCGGCGTATTGCCCGCGCCCACGCCGATGGCCGGCGTGCCGGAACTGTAAGCCGCGCGCACCATGCCCGGTCCGCCGGTGGCCAGGATCAGATTGATGCCGCGATGGCTCATCAGGTGCTGGGTCAGCTCCGCCGACGGCTCTTCCAGGCAGTCGATGATGTTTTCCGGGGCTCCGGCTTCCACGGCGGCCTGCAGGATGATCATGGCCGCGGCCCTGGTGCTGCGCTTGGCGCGCGGGTGCGGGGAAAAGATGATCCCGTTACGGGTCTTGAGACAGAGCAGAGCCTTGAAGATGGCTGTAGACGTGGGGTTGGTGGTGGGCACGATGCCTGCTACCAGACCCAGAGGCGCGGCTATTTCGCGATAGCCCGAAACCGGATCGTCTTCGATGAGCCCGCAGGTCTTGCTGTCCTTGTATTTATTGTAGACGTATTCCGAGGCAAAGTGATTCTTGATCACCTTGTCCTCCAGAATGCCCATTCCGGTTTCCTCCACGGCCATTTTGGCCAGAGCGATGCGTTTGGCCGTGGCTGCGGCCGCCGCATGGTGGAAGATGGCATCCACCTGTTTCTGATCGTAGCGGGCGAAGACTGCCTGCGCCGCGCGGACGCGTTCAATCATTTCGTCCAGTTGTCGGGTAGCTGTGGTCATATATGCCTCAATTCTTGTGGTTCAGGGGGTATCGCTGGGACTATTCCTAATCATATAAGCATCATGCCCCGCTGTGGCGAGGAGGGCAAGGCCCGGTTCAGGTCATACAGATAGAAAAAGGCGTTTCTGTTTCAAATTTTCTGTAACATGCCGGTTAGTTACAAAATCAGCCTTTTTCGCGCGGGTGGCGTGAGCGTGCGGCTTGATCTCATATCTCTGAGTACGGCCTTGCTCTGGGTGCCCGCAAGCGCGTCCGTTACGAACGAGCGTATTTCTGCTCTCTACATCCGTAATGTCTGCTTTGCCCATAACCGGCTGAAAGGAGCCTTCGACCGCCCTCCGGCCTGTTTCGGCAGGCTCGACCTGGGCGGTATTTCAAGCGGCATATGGAAGTGAAAAATTAAACCTTTTCACAAGGTCAGAGCAGATATATAAAGGAATCAACGAAATGGGAGAATCTCAAAAAGAAAGACGCCAAATACCGCAAGCACAAGGCAGCTTGGCCGAGTTTTGAGAGCGCCCCACCGGTAGGGCTCTGCTCTGGAGGTTCGGTTCTGGTCAACAAAACAATAACCGTTTATTGCGGTGGACTGGAGCGCGCTTTGGCGGATAAGCACGGAGAATTGTGATGTTAAACGCTCATGGTACGGAAATTGATTTTAATGCGGCAACGGCTCTTATGGACAAGAAATTGCGCGAAGAAATTCAGTGCCGCCTGGGTCCTTGCAGTGATGAGGATTTTTTCTTTGCTTATGCGGCCGCGCATTATGAAACATTTGGTGAAGTGTTTGAATTTGCAAAAAAATTTCCTGCACAACAGGGAAGATGATTCACCGGCATATGGGGAGGACTGAAGGGGAGTAGTCCGGACTTGATCTGACAGCCCTCCTGCCCTGATGGATTTCCCTGTCCGGCCTTTTCTCTCCAGGGCTATTCTTCGTCAAGGAGCATCGGCATTGGCGTCTGTCGCAACACAATTGTGCTTGGTGCATTTTCCGGTGTTGTATAATGCTTCGGCCAGATAGTCAGGTCGATCTATAAGTATGCCGCCAGGGTGTTCCGGCAAAAAAGCCTGGCAGGCGCACAGGAGGCCCCTCCGGCTATGCCGGGGGCCTTTTATGCTGGAGCGGAGCCGCCGCGCGGGTCGTTGACACGGACGGCGTCTTCAAGCAACCTGTCCTAATGGCTGATAAAATCGTCTGCCCGCAACACGGGGCAGGCTGGAGCAGAGCGGCGGCCGGAGTCAGCTCCCCCCGGATTCGGGTCGCTTCCCCACCGCAACCCTGGAGGAAAGTCCGCATGGATATGAAAACACTGCGTCAGCAGGCGCGGGAGCGTATGAACGGCGCCTGCCGCGTCTGTCCTCACTGCGACGGCCGGGCCTGTGCCGGAGAATTGCCGGGCATGGGCGGCATCCGCACCGCCGCGTCCTTCCGCGCCAACATCACCGCTCTGGAAAAAGTCTGTCTGAGGATGCGGTTGATCCACGAGGTGCGCGCGCCGGAAACCGCCTGCGAGGTGCTGGGTCTGCCCCTGAGTCTGCCGGTGCTTATCGCGCCCCTGGCGGGCACGACCTTTAATATGGGCAAGGGCCTTCCCGAAGAGCGCTTCGCTCAAGTGGTTACGGAAGGAGCCCGCTCCGCAGGGACCATCGCCTGTACCGGCGACGGCACGCCCGAGGCTTTCGACTGCGGATTGAAAGCCGTTGAGGCCGTTGAAGGCTGGGGGATTCCCGTGATCAAGCCCTGGGCCGGGGACGTTTTTTTCGAGCGCCTGGAGCGCGTGGCCCAGGCCGGTTGCCGGGTGGTGGGCATGGACATCGACACCGCCGCCATCACCGCCCTGGCCAAGAGCAAGCGCCCGGTGTCGCCCAAGAGTCGGGCGGAACTGAGCGCCATTGTGGAAAAAACGCATGCCCTGGGCCTGAAATTCATGCTCAAGGGCGTGCTCAGCGTGGAGGATGCGCTGGCTGCCGAGGAATGCGGCTGCGACGCCATTGTGGTTTCCAACCACGGCGGCCGTGCCTTTGAGGCCGTACCGGGCACGGCAGCCGCGCTGCCCGCCATTGTCCGGAACGTGAAGGAGATGACCGTGCTGGCGGATGGCGGCGTGCGCTCCGGCGCTGACGTGCTCAAGATGCTGGCCCTGGGAGCCAGGGCCGTGCTGATCGGGCGTCCGGCCATCATCGCGGGTATGGGCGGGGAGGAAGAGGGCGTCCAGATGCTGCTCTCCCGCATGCAGCGCCAGCTTGCGGAGGGCATGCTGCTCACGGGCTGTGCTTCGGTCCGGGAAGCCGGACCGCATCTGCTGGCCTGAGCGGAACGAGTTTCGCCATAAAAGTGAAAGCGGCGGCATCATGACGATGCCGCCGCTTTGTCCGCACTGAAAAGCGGGACGTTACTTGTTCAGGCAGGCCTTGACGGCGTTGATCAGACGGTCGATGGGCTCTTCGCGTGCGCCCTCGCCCATGACGCCCACGCGAATGACCTTGCCGGCCAGATCGCCGAGGCCGCCAGCCACTTCAATCTTGTGTTCTTTGCGCAGGCAGGCGCGCAGGGCGTTGGCGTCCACGCCGGCGGGCGGCAGGTACAGGTTGATCTGCGGGGCGCCGCCTTCCTTGACGAAGGGGGTGAAGCCCAGTTTGGCCAAGCCGTCGCTCAGGCGCTGATGCATGGCCGTGTGCCGGGCGAAGGCGGCGTCCAGACCTTCGGTCAGCAGGTTGTCCAGGGCCTGATGCAGGGCATAGTACATGTTGATGGGCGCGGTGTGATGGTACACGCGCGGCGAGCCTTCCCAGTACTTGCGGATCAGGGAGACGTCCATGTACCAGTTGGGCACCTTGGTTTTGCGTTTGGCAATGGCTTCCATGGCCGCGTCGGAGAAGGACGCGGGAGCCAGTCCCGGAGGCACGGAGAGGCATTTCTGCGAGCCGCTGTAAAAGGCGTCGATGCCCCATTCGTCCACGCGCATGTCCACACCGCCAAGGCCGGCCACGCTGTCCACCAGATAAAGGGTGTCGCTGTTTTTGACCAGTTCGCCGATGGCGGCGATGGGGTTGTTGATGCCGGTGGAGGTTTCAGCGTGCACGGCGGCCAGAATCTTGTAATGCTTTTTGTCCAGCATGGCCTTGACGGCGGCGGGATCAATGGGCTGGCCCCAGGGACATTCCACCACATCCACCTGCGCGCCCAGCCGATTGGCCACTTCCACCATGCGCGAACAGAACACGCCGTTGTTGACGATCAGCACGTCGTCGCCGCGCTCCACCAAGTTGACGAAGGTGGCTTCCATACCGGCGGAGCCCGTGCCGGAAATGGGGAAGGTCACGGCATTCTTGGTTTTGCACACGGCGCGCAGCTGTTCCTGCATGGCGTCCATGACTTTGATGCAGTCGGGATCAAGATGCCCCAACGTCGGAATGCTCATGGCCTTGAGCACATTGGGGGCGACGGGGCTGGGGCCGGGGGCCATCAGCAGGACATGATCCAATTCTCCGAAAACAGTGGTCATTTCAAGCTCCTGGTTTATGGGTACGGTGCGTCGGATGCTCAGAATTCCTATCCGGCACTGCAACAATGTCCATGACGGCAAAGCGACATCCTTAATCCAAAGGAATAAACCCGGGCGGAGGCGTAAAAGGGATCCGCAGTGGGCTTCTCGAGCGGAAACGCCGCTGCCCGTGCCGACAGGGCGTATCCGGAAGCACGCTTTCCGCTCCGTCCGAGCACTGCTTTGCCGCAATACTGTAGTGCCGGGCATCTTTTCCGTGCGACGCTGTTTTGTCGTCACTGATATTCATTGACTACACAATCCAGAATACCAGGCCCGCAACATCTGTGATTTTCATATTACTGTGATTTTTTTCACATTTACGGGGCTAAAAAACAGCGCCGTCGAACGCTGTGTTGTGAGCTAACATTACGTCAAAACTGAACAACTGTCCAGCGGGAGAAAAAACGCAATGCCGCATCCGTCAGGCGGGACAACCAGGATTGGCGCATGGCCGTCCCGCAATATGTTATTTCCGGACTTCCCGGCCCGGATGCAGCCGGGGAACCTGCTGGGGGGCCAGCGGCGCGCCCGCTGTTTTTTCACGGACCAGTTGCCGGAAGTCGGCAAGCTCAAAGCGGGCCGCGCCCACTACCGGCGGAGCGGAAACCTCCGCAGCCGCCGGCGCGTGCAGACGCGGATCGACAGAGGATTCGTCCCCGGCCAGAAGTTCGTTCCGGACGTCCGGTGACTGGACCGGGCTCGCCACGTCCCTCTGCCTGGACGGAACGCCGGAAAGCAGGAGCTTTTCTTCGGCAAAGGGCGCGTGCAGGGCCTCCGGCGGCTGTGCGTAAAAGCGCACCCGCACTTCGCGTCTGTCGCCCTGACCCCAGAGTTCCAGAAACAGAACGCCCGCCGGGGGGATATCGTTGGGCGGGTAACCTCTGGCCTGCCAGTTGACGCCCAGCAGCGCGCCCAGATTGGCGATATTGGTGTCGTGCCCCACGAAGACCACCAGCGAGGCCGCGTTGAGGCGCTGGTCATAATGCGTGCCCGTGAGAGCGGCGGCCATTTCCGTGAGCAGGGAAGAGCCGCGCGCCCAGGCCACCAGCGGGGCGCGGTTGACCACATCGAAAATGCGGCTGTGCACGGGCAGCACCTGCTTCAGGGTTGCGCCGTCCACCTGGCCCCAGCCGGCGGGGCTGCCGGGCCATTGCCCGTATTCCAGCAGAAAGATTTCCGCCAGGCTGGAAGCGATGCCCAGGCCGCCCGTAAGACCCACGCTGCGGCCTTCCGGCGAAACGCTCACGGAAGTGGGAATATCTGAAAGGCGGCACTGCGGCGGCAGGCCGAAACGGCTGCACAGGTCCGGTGAAGGCGGTGCGCTCAACTGGTCAATGAGGGCCAGCGGGCTCGCGAAATCCTCCTGAAGGCGATCCAGACCGCCGTCAGTCATGCTCAGAACATTCGTGGCCGCGGCCGCGGGGTCAAAAGCGTACAGGCCGGCCTTGACCGGGTGGAAGAGGGGATCGGGCTTGGCGTCGGCCACGGCGTAGCCCTGCGCGCAGTCCGGCGCCAGCCCTTCCAGCAGGGCCCGGGCCGTGGCCCTGGTGCGCTGGTCAGTGTCCGCGCGCACGAAAACCGCACCCGGCGGGGGGCAGGCCGCGTCCGGCAGCAGGCCGTAATTGAGCAGCACGCCACGCATATCCGCCCACATGGCGCTGACCAGCCGGGCGCCGCGCGGCGTCAGATGGCCGCGTTCCACCGGCCAGTGCGGCCAAAGGCGTTCGCTCCAGAGAGAAAGTGTTTTCAGTTCCTGCGTGGGCGAGCGAACCCCGTGCCGGGAAAGGGCCACTATCTTGAGCAGCCGGGCGTCGTCGTCCGCAGCGGCGCTGCCGACCGGGAAAGCCATGAAAACGGCGCAGGCCAGGCTGAAAAAAAGCAGATGCAGGGTGCGCATGACATCTCTCCTTAATGCTGCGGAAGAGCATAGCCGTAAAGCATGCCGACGGCAACGGCGTCAGGGAGGCACTACCTGATTGTTTTTTTGACTTTCATCCGCGTCATCAATCATCATCAATATTGTTGTTATCCGTAAGGCGGCGAAGCCCCGTCGGCTATGGCAAACTGGTTTGTTGCGCCGGCCGAGCGCCATGCTCTGCTGCCGCGGCCGGAATAAAGGGTGATGCCTGGAGTGGGGATAAACGGAAAGGCGTTCGAGAGTGCACCCTTCTGGACGGCGTTTGGGGAAATGGCGCCGGGCGGGCTTGAGAAATTCACGAAAAGAAGATACAATAATTATTTAGAAAACGTATTTCCAGGTGAGAAACAGTGTTCAGCAGTTCCGAACAGATCAAGCGCACCTTTGCGATGGGCTTATTGATCGGCGGCGTCTTTCTCGTCTGCGGTCTGATCCTGTTGCGTCAGGTCAGTTCGCAGAACGAACGGGAAAACGCGCTTTATCTCTATGACACCGTGAATCAATTGCGGACGCTGCTGCAACGCCAGATCGCGCTGGACTTTCAGACCCTGCACGGCGTGGCTATCAGCCTCGGTCATGTGCCGGAAAAGGAAATCCTTCCCGCCCTGAAGGAAGTCAACGACAATAACGCCTTTCTGCGTATGGGGCTGGCCGGGCGCGACGGCCGGGTGGACCTTGTGGACATCGGCGGGGAACTGCGCCGGGGCGTCAATCTGTCCGGTGAGCCTTTTTTTCAGGAGGCTCTTGCGGGCAGGGCCGCGCTTTCCGAGGTGCGCGACAATTCGTTCGGCCCCGGAGCCGTGGCTTACTGCGCGGTGCCCGTGCATGACAGTGACGGCGGAATCCGCGGCGTGCTTGTGGCCGCCAATCCGGCGGATGTCTTTCTGAACATTCTGGGCATTTCCCTTTTTGACAATAGGGGGGTCTCCTCGCTTATTGACGGGAGCGGCGCCTATGTCCTGCGTTCCACAGCCGGCGGAACCGCAGGAGGCCGGGAAGGGGATATTTTTCATCTCGGCTCTCTGGAAGACACCACGCGGGAACAAGTGCTGGAAAATCTGCAAAAGAACCAACGCGGCGTATTTTTCTACACTACGGAAGGCGAGAAGCATTTTGCCGCCTACGAGCCTCTGGGCGTCAACAACTGGTTTTTGCTCTGCACTGTGCCCGCGGCCGCGCTGTCGCTGGCCCCCAATGCCTTGTGGCTCAGCGTGTGCGTGATTATCGGCCTGGCCCTGCTGCTGTCCTTTTTTCTGCTCTGGCGCGTACGGAGCATCAGCAACCGGTATCGCGGCGAACTGGAGCGTCTGGCCTTTGTGGACCCCCTGACCGGCGTGCGCAACGTCAACCGGTTTAAAATGGACGCCGCCGGTCTGGTGCGGCGCAATCCGGACATGGTTTTCGCCGTCTGGTATGCGGACATCAAGAATTTCAAGTTTTATAACGAAATGTTCGGCTACGAAATGGGCGACAAGGAGCTGGTGCGCATCGCCGGACTGCTGACGGACTGCGACGGCCCCTTGGCCATTTGCTGCCGCGTTTCGGCGGACAAGTTCGCGGGCATCCGGCCCATGCGCAGCCGGGAGGAATTCACCCGGGAATTTCAGGAACTCTGCAAACGCATTGAGGGCGACACTGCCCGGCTTTCGCGCGCCTTCCCCCTGGCCCTGCATGTGGGCGTGTACAGTACGGACACGGCCCAGGCCGGGGAAGTTTCCTTCATGGACATGGTCAACCGGGCCAATATCGCCCTGCGCGCGGCCAAAGAAGGCAACTCCGCCGCCTGCGTGTTCTATTCCGAGGATATGCGCGGCCTGGCCTTGCGCCAACTGGACATTGAGAGCCGGATGGAGGCCGCCCTGAAGGGCGACCAGTTCAAACTCTATTTTCAGCCCAAGGTCGACATCCAGAACGGCAACCGCATCCACGGCGCGGAAGTGCTGGCGCGCTGGCATGACGGCGACCGTCTGGTGCCGCCGTGCGATTTCATCCCGCTGTTCGAGCGCAACGGTTTTATTATCCAGCTTGACCGTTACATGTTCTCCCGGGCCTGCGCCTGGCTGCAGCGGCGCATCAGGGAAGGCAGGCCCACGCTGAATATCGCGGTGAACGTCTCGCGTCTGAGCCTCATGCAGGACGACTTTCTCCACTACTACAGCAACACCAAGGAGCGTTACGCTATCCCCGACGGCCTGTTGGAGCTGGAATGTACGGAATCCCTGGCCCTGTTCGACGAGCGTTTCCGGGAGATGGTGCTGGAGTTGCAGAAGCGCGGTTTCCGTTGTTCCCTGGATGATTTCGGCGCGGGCTTTTCCTCGCTTAACGTGCTCAAGGAACTGCCCATCGACGTGCTCAAGCTGGACATGCTTTTTCTGCGCAAAAGCCGCGACCTCAAGCGCGAGCGCATTGTGCTGTCCAACATCATCGCCATGGCCCAGGAACTGGGCATCAATACGGTGGCTGAAGGCGTGGAACACGCCGAACAAGTGGATTTTCTGCGCGCCAAGGGCTGCAATATGGTGCAGGGCTATGCCTTTGCCAGGCCCATGCCCGAGGCGGAATTCAACTCTCTGCTGGATAAACTGCGCGGCGGCGCCATGCCCCTGGCCCAGGCCTGAGCCCGCGCCGACACACACAGGCCGCGCCGCCTCCGCGCCGTGGGTCGGGCGGGCCGCAAACACCGACAGGTAAAAAACAATGCCCATAGCCATTCCGCGCTTTGACGTCGGCGATACTGTCATTGTTCCCGACGTGCGCATCAGCGACGCGTCCGCGCTGGAGATCCGTCCCGCCCGGGTGGGGGACGTGCACGGCATGTCGGCCCTGATCAACCAGTACGCCTCCTCCAACGTCATGCTGGCGCGGGGGCCGCAGTATCTGTACCAGCATATTCAGGATTACATGGTGATTACGGCCCCGGCGGCGGACAGCGACCGGGAGATCGTGGTGGCCTGCGGCTCCCTGCACGTGCTCTGGGAGGATCTGGCGGAAATCCGCTCCATTGCCGTGCATCAGGCCTGCCAGGGGCAGGGGCTGGGCAGACGGCTGGTGGAGGCTCTGGTGGAGCGTTGCCGCCGTCTGGGCATTTCGAGGGTTTTTGTGTTCACCCTGGCCGAGTCTTTTTTCAGCCATTGCGGCTTCACGGAATTTCAGCGGGAAAGCCTGCCCCCCGTCGTCTGGGTGGAGTGCAGCAAGTGCCCGAAGTTTTACCGTTGTGACGAAATCGGCATGATCCGCATGCTTTGACGGAGCCGCGCCCGGCGCGCGGAAACGCTTGCGCGGCATGCCGCCGGGGGGCTTTGCCCCCGTTTTCATTTTTCACTCTTTCCCACGCCCGTATGGGCCGGAGCAGCGCATGAACAGACTGGAACGCAGAGATTTTTTGAAAGAGATCGATTTCACCCCGGAAGATCTGACCTATCTTCTGGATCTGGCAGCCTGGCTCAAGGCTGCCAAGAAAGCGCGGCGCGAGCCCAAATTCATGAAGGACAAAAATATTGTGATCCTTTTTGAAAAGGATTCCACGCGCACCCGCTGCTCCTTTGAAGTGGCCGCCCATGATCAGGGCGCGCACGTCACCTATCTGGGACCGTCCGGCTCGCAGATGGGCAAAAAGGAATCCATGGCCGATACGGCCCGTGTGTTGTCCCGCTTTTTTGACGGCATTGAGTACCGGGGCTATGCGCAGGCCCGCGTGGAAGCCCTGGCCGAATTCTCTTCCGTGCCGGTCTGGAACGGACTGACCAATGAATGGCATCCCACCCAGCTTCTGGCCGACATGCTGACCATGCGCGAGTGCTGCCCCAAGCCTCTGAACCGGCAATGCCTGGCGTATCTGGGCGACGCCCGCTACAATATGGGCAATTCCCTGATGATCGGTTCGGCCATGCTGGGCGTAAACTTCCGCTCCGTGGCCCCCAAGGCCCTCTGGACCTCGGACGAAGTCTTTGAAATGGCGCGGCATATCGCCCGGGACACCGGGGCCGAAATCACGCGCACCGAAAGCGTGGAAGAGGGCGTCAAGGGGTGCGATTTCCTTTACACTGACGTCTGGGTTTCCATGGGCGAGCCGGACGCGGTCTGGAAGGAGCGTATCGAGTTGCTCACTCCCTACCGGGTGGACATGGCCGTCATGGACAAGACGGGCAATCCGGACTGCAAGTTCCTGCATTGCCTGCCCAGCTTCCACAACCGAGACACAGTGGTGGGCGAGGATATTTACCGGCGTTTCGGGCTTGAGTGCATGGAAGTGGACGACGCTGTTTTTGAATCCGGACGCAACATGGCTTTTGAAGAAGCGGAAAACCGGATGCATACCATCAAGGCCGTGATGGTGGCCACTCTGGCTGAAGAGCCGCTGGTCTTCGAGCGGGCCTAGGCTCAGCCCCCATTAAACCGCAGACCGAGAAAAGCTGAATTTTTTCAGGCAGGCGTAAAGCAGGAATTGTCTGAAGCTGCATTGGCACACTGCAAGGTCAATTTCTGTTTTGCAACTCCGCTGTTATGGAAAAAAGGCAGCTTTGCAGCAGGCGGTTTAATGGGGGCTGAGCCTAGGCAGGCTGAAAAGCCAGGTTCCGGAGCGGAGCGCGTTCCGCGCCGCCGGACCGGGTTTACTGCTGGCTGACGCTTTTCTCCAGGTCGTCCAGCCAGCGGGTCATGCGCGCGGTCTGCTCCAGATACCAGAGGGCGGAAATCACTGTCGCCAGCGTGCCGCCCTCGGGATCATACATGGCGGCCGATCCGTTTTTACGCAGGCTCTCCCAGGCGTCCAGCGTGTCATTCAGGGCTTTGGCCCGTTCTTCGGAAAGCATGGGAACAAGGCGGGCGCGCCGCTCGGCCAGATGCTTTTCCAGGCGTTCCACCTCGGCGTTCATGCAGTCCTGCATGGGGACAGTGACGCCCGCCGCCGCGTCCATGCAGACATGGTAATCCCGGCTGAGCAGCCGGTCCACCACGGCGGCGTTTTCCGCATCTCCGCCCTCATTTCCGGCCGTATCCGGAGCCGCATCGTCGGAAGGTTCATCGGCGTCCGGCGTGGTGGGAGCGGAGGCGGAAGGCGCAACCTCGGGCGTTGCCGCCACAGGCGCGGTCTGCCCGGAATCGGCGGCGACAACCGGTACGGAGCCGAAGCCCGCCAGCAAGAGCAAAGCAAGCAGCAGGGGAACCGGGATAGCGGAAGCAGCACAATATTTCAGCATGAACAACTCCTTCGGCGTGGGCGCGGCTGCGGTCTTCGCTGTTGATCAGCCTAGCCGAGAGCAGGGAGGGACACAAGCAACCGGATCCCGGTCAGCGGTATTCGCGGCCGGACCAGAGTACGCGACCGATGACCCGGAACTGGTCCGCGCAGTCGCCGCGCAGATCCAGACTCAGCGGCGGATAGGCCGGATTGACGCTGTGCAGGATGATCTTGCCCGGCAGTTTGTCGATGCGCTTGATGTAGATGGCGTCCTCAAAGCCCACGGCATAAAGACGGCCCGGACTGATTTCGGTCTGGCCCCGGTCCAGAAGCACCAGATCATTGTCAAAGATTTCCGGCACCATGCTGTCGCCGGACACCCGCATCAGCACCATGCGTCGGGGGTTGCCCTTGCGGCGCAGAAAATCGCCGCGAAAAGCATAGCCGCCCTCGGTGTCGGCGCTGACTTCCATGCTTCCGGTTCCGGCGGATAACCGCGCTTCGGCCAGCGGAATGGTGATCAACTCGGTTTCGCAGTCTTCCTGTATGCTGGGCAGTTCACCTTCGGCGGCTTCGGGCAGGCGCATGGGGCCGCTGCCGAAAAAGAGCCAGTGGGCATTGACACCGGTCTGCGCGGCGCAGGCCTGAATCCAGGCCGGCGGCACTTCGCCGCGTTTGCGCGCGCCGCTCACGGATTGGGGCGTGATGCCCAGGGCGCGGGCCAGTTCGGCGTCGCTGGCGGCATCCAAAGCCTGCAGCAGCCGGGCCAGAGTCTGGGAAAAAGACGTGTTGTCGGACATGGTAAACCTCATGATCCTGCGGTAAAGCGCGAAAGCGCGCACACTGATGCGCTCATTTTTTCAGGTTGATTGAAGTAAATCTTAAATGAATTATATCAACCTTAACTATTGATAGCAAGGGCTTTACTTCGTAAAAAACTGAAGCTTGATCCGGCATGTCGGGGAAAATTCGCGATGGGGAGTGACGAAGCATTGACCATGCCACATGCATCAGGTTATCCAGGCCCGTGCGGCGAGGGCGACGGTCCATATGGGCCGTATTTCGCGCGCCTTTTTGTAACCTTTTCCCCCTTGAGAGGAGCGCGCCATGCAACTCTGTGAACAATGCGACGGTACCGGCAGGATTTCCTGCGGAGCCTGCTGGAACGGCCAGCGCCGGCCCATGTGCCCTGAGTGTACCGGCCGGGGCGTGATCCGGACCGAATACGGCGATCTGCCCTGTCCCCGTTGTCGGGGCAACGGCAAAGTGACGCCCGTGAGCTGTCCGCACTGCGGCAACAGCACGCCCTGTCCGGTCTGCAAGGGCAGCGGCAAGGTATAAGCGCCCGTAGCGCGTATGTAAAAGACCCCGGAATGCACGACATTCCGGGGTCTTTTACACAAAAATATCCGGACGTGCACTCAGGCAGCCGAACGTCCGGCCGATTTTTTCAGGGCCAGGGCGGCCAGAAAGGCGTGAACCATGGAAGCCCCGGCCAGGGCTGTAATGCCGGACGGGTCCTTGTCCGGCAGCACTTCCACCAGATCCATGCCCACGGTCCGCGTCTCCCGGCAGATGGTCCGCAACAGAGTCAGGCCTTCATAGGTATTGAAGCCCTCCACCTCGGGCGTGCCGGTGCCCGGCGCGCAAGAGGCGTCCAGAAAGTCGATGTCAAAGCTGACGAAGACCGGGCAGTGCGCCGTCCGCTCCAGGGCTTCGGCGGCAACGGCCTCCAGGCCCCGCCGGTGCAGTTCCTCGCCCATGACGATGCGCAGTCCCTGCTCTTTGGGCCAGGCCAGGGCGTCACGGCTGTACAGCGGGCCGCGAATGCCGATCTGAATGGAATGCTGCGGCAGGATCAGCCCTTCCTTGAGAGCGTGGTAAAAGGGCGTGCCGTGGTTGTAGGGCTTGCCGTAATAGCCGGGGATGGTGTCGCTGTGCGCGTCAAAGTGCACCAGGGCCACCGGCCCGCGTGCGGCTTTGACGGCCCGCAGCACGCCCAGGCTGATGGAATGATCGCCCCCCAGCACCACGGGCACGGCGCGGGACTTGAAGAAGGGGATCAGCCCGTCGCGGATTTTGTCCAGGCTCTCGGCCATGTAGCC
Organism: Desulfovibrio porci; assembly: GCF_009696265.1. Classification (NCBI taxonomy): domain Bacteria; kingdom Pseudomonadati; phylum Thermodesulfobacteriota; class Desulfovibrionia; order Desulfovibrionales; family Desulfovibrionaceae; genus Desulfovibrio; species Desulfovibrio porci. The sequence continues at coordinate 108,204 of NZ_VUMH01000004.1, read as the reverse complement.
GGGGATGGTGTCGATGTCGCCGCAGTCAGTCACGTTGAGCCACTGGTTGATGTCCACGTCCAGCACCGGACAGTAGGGCTTGAGAATGGTGGAGGCTTCGCGCAGGGCCGTCGGGCCGAAGCGCGCGCCGGGCCGGTAGGAGACGCCGCTGTCAAAGGGCACGCCCAGCACCACGGCGTCGGCGTCTCCCGCATCGTTGTGCCAGGGTTGGCGCATGAAGGTGCGGATGCCGCAAAAGCGGGGGGATTGCAGGGAATCTACAGTGGCCATGGGCAAAATTCCTCCTGTGGAATGCGCGTTGTCAGGAAAAGATACGGTTGGGCAGCCAGGTGACCAACTGCGGGAAAAGCATCAGCAGGATCAGCAGCAGAGCCTGAATGGCGATGAAGGGCAGCGCGCCCAGATAGATGTCCTTGAGGAGCACGTCCTTGGGCGCCACGGCCTTCATGTAAAAGAGGTTCAGTCCATAGGGCGGCGTGATGTAGGCCATCTGCATGTTGACCACGAAAAGCACGCCGAACCAGACCGGGTCCAGCCCCAGACCGGTGATGATGGGAATGTAGATGGGCATGCACATGAACAGTATGGCGATGTCGTCCATGAACATGCCCAGAATGAAGAAGGAAAGCTGGATGACCGCCATGACCGCCAGCGGGTCAGGGTCCAGGCCCAGCACCAGCCGGCGGATCATGGCCGTGGCCCCCAGGCCGGTATAGACTTTGCTGAAGATCAGGGCCGCGATGATCAGAAATCCCGCGAAGCCGCAAATGGCGAAGGTCTGCGTGCAGGCCGCGCGCAGCATGGCGAGGCTCAGCCGCCGCTTGACCGCCGCGCAGAACATGGCCCCTATGGCGCCTATGGCCGCGGCCTCGGTAGGCGAGGTGACGCCCAGGAAAATACAGCCCAGGATGGAAAAAATCAGGGCCAGCGGCAGGATCAGGGCCGCCAGAGAACGCAGCCGGACCGGCAGGGGCGCGCGTTCTTCCTCGCTCAAGGCCGGGGCCGCCTCCGGTCTGAGCCAGGCCAGCACGGCGATGTAAAGCACGTACAGACCGGCCAGCAGCAGGCCCGGCACAATGCCGCCCGCAAAAAGTCTGCCCACGGAAACTCCGGTCAGAAAGGAATACATGACCATCATCATGCTGGGCGGGATCAGGAAACCCAGCGCGCCGCCGGCCTGCACAATGCCCACGGCCAGCCGTTTGTCATAGCGTTTGGCCAGCATGGCCGGCACGGCGATGACGCCCATGGAGAGCACCGTGGCGCTGCTCACCCCCAGCATGGCGGCCATCAGCGCGCAGATCAGCACCGTGCCGATGCCCAGAGCCCCGCGCAGCCGTCCGGACCAGAGGTAGACCGTGTCGAAGAGGTCCTTGGCGATTTTGGATTCGTGCAGCACGAAACCCATGAAGATGAACAGGGGAACGGCGCTGAGCACGATATTGTTCATCAGTTCCAGGGTGGAAAAGTAGACGATGTCCAGCGCGCCCTCGCCCCAGAGAAAAACGGCGGCCAGGGTGCCCACCGAACCCAGGCAGTAGACGATGGGCAGGCCCGTGCCCATGAGAAAAAGCATGGAAAGGAACATCAGGGCCGTGACGGCATAGGCGCTCATGGCAGCTCTCCGCCCGTGCGGGCCAGGTGAAAATTGCGCAGAAATTCCGCCAGGCTCTGCAAAAGCATCAGCAGTACGGCCACGGGGATCAGGGCCTTGAGATGGTAGACCGGCTGGCCCCAGGCCGAAGAGGAAAGCTCGCGCAATTGCCAGGATTCCACGGCATAGAGCGCCGAGGTGTAGAAAAGGCCGGCGAAAAAGGTGAAGGTAAAGGCATACGTCAGGCAGTTGACCACGGCCCTGACCCTGGGGCTGAGGCGCGCGGCGAAAATGTCCACGCCCACCTGGACTTTTTGCAGGATGGAGCTGGGCCCGGCGTAGATCATGTACACGCCGAAAATCATCATGCTCAATTCCGCCCCCCAGAGAGTGGGGGCGTTGAAACAATAGCGCATGAGCACGTCGTAGAGCATCACGCCCGCCAGCGGGATGATCAGCCACATGGCCGCGTTGCTGATGGCCGTGTTCAGGGCGTCGATCCAGCGGATCAGTCTGGGCAGCATGATCGTCCTCCTCTGTGGGAGTGTGCGTCCTTCGGATTCCCGCCGTCCGGCTGCCCTGTCGCAGGCAGACGGACGGCGGGGCCGGAAATTGAGGGCTGAGTCTAGAGGCGGCCCTTGGCCGCGGCGAAGTCCTTGAGAATGTCCACGCCCTGGCGGGCGTCAGGCGATTTTTTTGCCTCTTCCTCCCAGATCTGCTCGGCGGCCTTGACCAGGATTTTCTGATCCGCCTCGGGGAAGGTGGTCATTTTATCCTTGAAGATTTCCTTCATGACGTTCAGGCTTTCGTCCTCGCCCCAGATGTAATAGGCCCAGCGGGTCTGGTCCGCGGCGGCGTTGAAGGCGGCGCGGATATCTTCAGGAAAGCTTTCCCACAGTTTTTTGTTGATGATCAGGGTGTCCGTGATGGGATCAATGAGCGGGGTGACGTTCAGCCAGCCCGCCACTTCATAGAATTTGGTCTCCTTGTATTCGGCGGCGCTGCCGTAGACCACGCCGTCTATCTGGCCGGTGGTCAGGGCCATGTAAATGTCTTCCGGGGGCAGGTTGACCACGTTGACCCCCACGGAACTAAGCATCTTGGCCGCCGCGCCCACGGCGCGGATTTTCATCTTGCGCATGTCGTCCAAAGAGCGGATGGGCTGTTTGCTCAGGGTGTGGTAGGGGGCGGCCCAGGTGGGACCGAGGTAGACCACGCCCAGGCGGGCGTAGTCGTCGCCGAAGAGTTTTTTCAGGCCGCGCCGTTCGTAGAGCACCTCGGCTTCCACCGCCGACATCCAGGACATGGGCAAGCCGGATTCCAGCGGGCCGGTTTTCCGTTCGGTGAAGTGGTGCCCCATGCCGTGGCCGATGTCGATCATACCGTTGCGCACGGATTTGAGAATGTTGGCCGAACCCACCAACTCGCCGCCGGTGAAGACCTGGATTTCCACCCGACCGCCGCTGAGCCTGTTCACCTGTTCCGCGAAATATTTGGCGCCCATGGCCGTGGTGGGGGAGTAGTAGGTCTGCATTTTGAGCGTGTACTGGGCGGCCGAAACCGGCGCGGCTCCCAGGATGCATGCGGCCAGAATCAGTGCTGCTGTGGCGAATTGTTTGAACATCTTGAGCCTCCTTGTATGGGTGGGGCGAAAGGCGGGGCCTGTCGCACGCTGGAACACCGCAACGCCGCCGCAAGGGCTGATGGGATTGTCCGCCGTGTTTGATATCCGTCGAACGGAAATGGGGCGAGCCTAGATGTTTATACTAAAATATGTACTGATGCATCTGTTGATAGCATCATGGCAAAACTCCAGACAAAAGGGAAGCCCCGCAGCCGCATTTTTTCCACTTGCCGCAAGATATTGGAATTGTTAATTGATAATATACTAAAATAGTTAGATATTTTTTATTGAAAATCCGAAACGCGCCAGACCGCCGGATGTGGGCAGGCCCGCCGCCATCATCGGCCGCTTGAAGCGGCGTTGGGGGCGTGGTACGAAACTGCTCATGCATGGTAAAAAGGATGGGTTCATGTCCAGACAGGACGTAAAGGGCGAAAACAGCAAAAATGCGCGCCGGAAGAGTGCCGCCCTGGCTGGGGAACGGAAAAACGAACATCTGTCCAGCCGCGCGCTGGTCTATGACTATTTGCAGAGCCAGATGAAGCAGGGCGCGCTGCTGCCCGGCAGCGTGCTGGATCTCAAGGCCATCAGCCAAAAGCTGGGCATCAGCAGCACCCCGCTCAGGGATTCGCTGATCCGGTTGGAGGCCGAGGGTTATCTGACCATCCACCCGCGCAGCAAGGTGGTCATCAATACGCTGGAACTGGCGGATTTCCCCTTTCTGTACGAGATTATGGGCGGGTTGGAGTACACGGTCATCGCCGCCTCCATGGAGGCTTACACGCCGGAAATCGTCGCGGAGATGCGGCGGCTCAACGCTGAAATGAAAGAGGCCATTCTGGGCGGCGACATGAGCGTTTACGACAGCACGCATTACGCCTTTCACGAAATTTTTTTCGAAGTCTCGCCCAATATTTTCGCCAAGCGCATTCTCACCCCCATCAAGAACCGGCTCTGGGATTTCCCGCGCAAGAATTTCGTGCAGGACTGGTATCTGGCGGCCGTGACCGAGCACGGTTTGATTGTGGACGCCATTGAGGCCCGCTCGCGGGAAAAGCTCATGCATGTGCTCAAGGAACTACACTGGGATTTCAAGTACAACGAGCGGCACATCCGCAAGGTTTATAACCTGGGCTGACAGTCCGGACGCGGAAACGGGATGAGGCGGTCAAGCGATTGAAAACGCCCTCTGAGCGTGAGGTTCAGGGGGCGTTTCGCGTGGCGGAAAAGTCTCAGGCCGCCGGTCGGGCCGGGCTTTCTCCCCTGTGCCGCAGCCTGCGGATCAGGCGCAGCGTGAGATTGGAGGCCAGCACCCAGGCGCAGGCGATGACCGTATCAATGAGCCGCCAGCGCAGCAGGGGGATGTCCCCGCCCATGCGAAGCATGGAAATGTCGATGAGCAGCAGCACCGCGCAGGTGATGACAAAACTGAACAATATGTAATGCCCCTTGGCGAAAGGCATGGCGAAGGCCGCCAGGGCGATGCCCACGGCGATGTGCAGGGGGTCGGTCACATTGTACAGGATCACGGCGGCGACCAGCACGCCCGCCAGGGTGCCCAAGGTCCGGGCCCATATCCGGAACAGTTCCGTGGCGCCGTCGCTGTGCATCACGTACAGCACGGTCAGGCCCACCCAGGCCGGGTCGCTGAAGGCGAAATGCCGCGCCGCCAGGGTGGAGAGCAGCACGGTCACCGGCACGGCCACGCCGAACAGGCGGCCGTTGGTGGCCCCGTGCAGAAAGGCCGTGAACTCCTCCAGCGGCGTGGCGGCGTCCTCCTCCTCAAAGATCATGGCCACCAGGCTCAGGCAGACACCCAGCGCGATGCCGCCGAGAAAGGCCAGGGCCATGGGCGGAGAGGGGGAAAAGCCGAACGAGGTCAGCAGCACGGAGGAGGCCACATATTTGACCATCAGGCTCAGGTAGGCCTGATCCGGCCTGGGCAGGGCCGCCAGCCAGCTGAGCAGAAAAAGCAGAATCAGCACAAGGTCATGCCGTCCCCGCAGGGCGACGCCCAGAGCGGCGGCCAGCACCACCAGCAGTCCGCCGATGCTGATGCCCGTCACGCGGGCCAGAGCGCCGTGCCGGGGGGCGATGAGCAGGGCGAACATGGCGCCGAAGGCGGCGGTGGAAACCAGGGAAAACGCTTGCAGGGCCACGCCCAACAGTACGGGCGTGGTCAGGGCCACGACGAACAGCAGGCCGCTGCCCGCTGTGGCGGCAGTTTTTTTGATCCGGGACGCGAAATGCATATATTCTCCAACTGAAGGCGGCGCGCCTTCTCCCCAGCATTCCTCACTCTCCCTTTCAGACCTACAATGCCCGGCATGGGCCGTCAATGCGGCGCGGGCCGGGGCGCGGGCCTGGAGGTTGCCAGGCGGGGCGTCCGCCGCTATGTATGAGCTATGGATATGCCGTCCTTTTCCTCCGCCCTTGAGCTGCTGGGCGCGTCGGCCCCGGCGCGTCCCGGCGGACGCGAGGGCCTGCCGCTCTATCTTTCGCCCGTGGAAGCGGGTTTTCCCTCCCCGGCGGAGGACTATCTGGACCGCAGGCTTGATCTGCACGAATACCTGGTGCGCAATGAGGCGGCCACCTTTTTTCTGCGCGCGCACGGCGATTCCATGCTGGGCGCGGGCATCCACGACGGCGATCTGCTCATTGTGGACCGCTCGGTGGAGGCCGGGCACAAGCGGGTGGTCATTGCCGCCCTGGACGGCGAACTGACCGTCAAACGCCTGCTGCGCCGCGGGAGCCGGGTACTGCTGGCTCCGGAAAATCCGCGCTTTTCGCCCATCGACATCACTGAGCACGAATATGTTCATATCTGGGGCGTGGTGACCCATGTCGTCCACAAATTGTAAGAAACCGCTCTGGGCCCTGGTGGACTGCAACAACTTCTACGCCTCCTGCGAAAAGCTGTTCAGGCCGGATCTGGCCGCGCGCCCGGTGGTGGTGCTGTCCAACAATGACGGCTGCATCGTTTCCCGCTCCGCCGAGGCCAAGGCGCTGGGCATTCCCATGGGCGCGCCGGAATTCAAGATCCGTCCCTTGCTCAGGGAACTGGGCGTGGAGGTTTTTTCCTCCAACTACGCCCTGTACGGCGATATTTCCACGCGCATCCTCGCCATTCTGGAGCGGCACTGCCCGCTGGTGGAGCCCTATTCCATCGACGAGGCCTTTCTGCGCCTGGATGCGCCCCTGCGCGCCAATCTGCCCGAATTCAGCCGCGCCCTGCGCGACATTATTTTGCGCTGGACCGGCATCAGCGTGTCCATCGGCCTGGCGGAAACGCGCACCCTGGCCAAGGTGGCCAATTACGTGGCCAAAAGCAGGGCGGCATACGGCGGGGTCTTTTCCCTGGCCCGGCCCGAGGCGGAAATCGACGCCGTGCTGGCCCGGACGCCTGTGGGGGAAGTCTGGGGCGTGGGCCGCCGACAGGTCAAACGGCTGCACGCCGAGGGCGTCTGTACGGCCCTGGATCTGAAGCGGGCCGGGGATCTCTGGCTGCGCAAGCGGCTTACCGTGGCGGGCTGGCGCACGGCTCTGGAACTGCGCGGTCTGCCCTGCATCGGGGAAGACAACACGCCCGTGCCGCGCAAGGCCCTGATGTCTTCGCGCTCCTTCGCGCACAAAGTCCGGAAACGCGAAATGCTGGCCCAGGCCCTTTCCTGTTTCGCGGCGCGGGCCGGGGCGCGTCTGCGCCGGGAGAGCCTTGTGGCCGGAGGCATGGCTGTGCACATTCGCACCTCCCGCCATGAAAGCGCGCGGTTTTACGACCAGACGCTCCAGGTGCGCTTTCCCGAACCCACGGCGGACAGCCATGCCCTGATCCACGCTGCATTGCAGGGCTTGGAACGCATCTACCGGCCGGGATTCGGCTATGCCAAGGCCGGGGTCATGCTTTTTGATCTGGAGGACAGGGAGCGTCTCCAGGCCCGGCTGCTGGCGGCGGAAGATCCGGCACGGCAGCGGCGGCGGGAACGCCTGATGGACTCCCTGGACGCCATCAACCGGCGTTTCGGCCGGGATGCCGTGACCTTCGGCGCGCAGGGCCTGGGCGAGGCCCCCTGGCATATGCGCCGGGAGCATTGTTCACCCCGGCTGACCACAGACTGGAAGGAACTGCCCTTGGCCCGCTGCTGAGCCGGGCGGCGTGTAGTAGAATATTTTTCAGCCGGGCTTGACAGGCGCGCGCCCTCTGGCTATCAGAAAGTAAATGTCTTCTATTGTATGCGGATGGTGAAAGATGAATAAAACGGACCGCCAGCTCCCGCCCATGGAAAGCCTGGAACGCGAAAGCGTCCGCTCCCTGTATGAACAGGCGGCGGACCGATTGCGCGCCCATCTCATGGGTATGAGCCCGGGCGAACGCATCCCCACGGAGGCCGAACTGACCCGTTTTTTCCAGGTGGGGCGTTCCACCATCCGTAAGGCCCTGCAACGCCTGGTGGAAGAGGGCCTGCTGGTGCGCAGTCCCGGCAAGGGAACCTTTATCGCGCGGGCCGTGCCGTGCATCATCCACTCCATTGACCGCGTTTCGGCCTTTATGGACACTTTTCGGCGCAACAGCGAGGACGTGCAAACGCGGATGATCGACTTCGGCTGGCTGGGAGGGGATGCGTCGCTGCCGGAGAAGTTGCGTGGCTGGCCCCGACCCATCCTGCGCTTCGACCGCCTCTATGTGTCGCGCGGCCTTCCGCATGCCGTTGCGCGAGTCTGTTTGCCGTTTACCATCGGCAGGCATATCAGCTCGGCGGATGTGGAGTCCACCCCGGTGTACAGAATGCTGCGGGAAAAATTCGGGCAGGAGCCGGCGGGGTCGGAATTCCTGGTCAGTTGCGAACAAGCGCCCAAAAATATCAGCGACCTCTTGGAGCTGTCCCCCAGCACGTCTCTGCTGGTGCTGGAGCGCATCACCAGGGACGCAACGGGCAATCCACTGGAATTCACGACGCATTTTCTGCGTCCGGACATTTACCGGCTCAGCGTGAACCTGAGGGAAGGGGAGGTATAGAATCTCCGTTTCTGTATGGCCCTCTCTGCCGGAGCAGGCTCGTCCGTGCGAAGGCCGGATAATGCCTGGGCGCTCTCCGCGAAGCTTGGCGAAGCGGCGTTCCCGGCCGCCGGGAATACCTGGCGGAGAGCGGAGATTTTTGGGGGCAGTGGGGTAAACCCATTGCGGTAATGGTGATGTTAGCGGCCAATTTTTTTTGGAATAAAATGTATGCTATTGTATGATGATAAAAGAAAATAAATAAACCGTTCATGGCGCCCGGCGGGACATGAACATTTCCAAGTCAATACCGGCGCGGCCATCCGGCCGCTCCTTCAACCCCTACAGGAGGCGGATATGGATACCGGAACAATGCGCTTGACGGATGAGGAAAAAGGCATGCTGCGCGGCGAACAGGGAGAGGCCGTCAAAGAGGCGCTGGCCTATCAGATTGAAGTGGGAAATTTTTTCAAGGCCGAACGGTTCGTGCCCATCGCCAATGCGCATGTCATGGCGGACATTGAGCTGATCGGCGACGGCGGGCTGGATTTCCTGCGGCGTTTGAAGGGGCTGGGTGGGCGTTGCGCGGTGGACACCACCACCAACGCCCGCTGCATGGACATGCGCTACGCCGCGAGTCTGGGGCAGGACAGCGGCGAAATGGCCAAGGAAGAGGAGATCATGCGCCTGCTGGAAGAACTGCGGATGATCCGTATTGATTCCTGCATCAATTATCAGACCTACTATCAGCCGACGCTGGGCGAGCACCTGGCCTGGGGCGACACGGGCACCGTCATTGCCGCCAATTCCATTTTCGGGGCGCGCGCCAACTTCGAATCCGGCAATGCCAGCCTTTCGGCGGCCATCACCGGGCGCACGCCCGCCTATGGTTTCCACCTGGACGCATGCCGACGCGGCACCATCGCGGTGCGGCTGGAAGCCGACATGCGGGATGTGGCGGACTGGGGCGCTCTGGGCAGGCTGGTGGGGCATCCCAACCAGGATTATTTCGCCGTGCCGGTCTTCGAGGGCGTGCGGCGGCGTCCCACGCCGGACGAACTCAAGCACCTGGGTTGCGCCTTGGCCAGTTACGGTTCCATGGCCATGTATCACATGGTCGGCGTCACGCCCGAGGCCCGCAACCGCGAGGAGGCCTTTGGCGGCCGGGAACCGCAGAAAACCATGACCGTCACCGGGGAAGACCTGGACAGGCTTTATCAGAGCTATTCCTATCTGGACGGCGCGGAAAATGTGGTCGTTTTCTCCGGCCCGCAACTTTCCATCTTTGAACTGCGCCACCTGGCGGAGCTTTTCCAGGGGCGCAAGGTGGCCAGAGGCATGCACGCTTTCGTGACCACCAACAACAGCGTCATGTCCAACGCCCGGCGTCTGGGCTACGCGCAGACTCTGGAAGAGGCGGGCGTACAGCTGATGGAAGGCGTCTGTTTTTACCTGCTGCAAAATCTGTCCAATATCAGAAAGATGAACGGCTGGATCAATCTGATTTCCAATTCCGGCAAGATCGTCAACACCATCACGGCCCACCGTTTCAACACCGTGCTGCGTCATACTTCGCAGTGCGTGGACATCGCCTGCACAGGAGAGCTGCAATGAGCGAAATCATCACTGTCGTCCGCGCTATGGGCAAGACTGTCAGCGGACAGGTTGTCGTGTTCAGGGAAGGCTTCAGCCCGCGTTACGATCTGGACCGCACCAGCGGCATCATCTCCCGGCGGGGCCACAGCGCGGAGGGGCAATCCATCAAGGACAAAATTCTGGTCATCCCCACGGCCAAGGGCGGGGTGGCCGGCGGCTGGGCCTTCCGCGACCTGGTCTGCAAGGGCTTCGCGCCCAGGGCTTTTGTCTTCGGCAAGCTCAATCCCGTCATGGTTCAGGGGGCTGTGTTCGCGGGCACCCCCATCACCGAGGGCTGGCGGCCGGACGCTCTGGACCTGCTCCGCACGGGCGATATCGTCCGCGTTGATCCGGCGCGGCTGCGCATCGAAAAATTGTCCTGACCCCGTCCACCGGAAAACGCAGCTTCGGGACCGGCGGCAAGCTGGAATTCTTCCGGTTTTCCAGCCGGTTTCCGTACCTTGAAACAGCGGGCAATCCGCTCAGGCACATGGAGCAGTGAACATATGTAACTGTTCCGGCGGCGGCGTGGAACGGGTCTCACGCCTGCCGCCAAAGCCCTTCAACCGGTCGCGGAAGCGAACAGTGCCGCTGCGGGCGGTTCGGAAGCCGGACGGAGAAGGACGGATTCGCCGCGGGTCAGGAGCGTACCGCTGGGCAGGGCGGCCGCAGCGACAGGTTGAAGGGCCGTCGGCTTTGAGAGTGGTTGCAAATTCAAAGCGGATATACTCAAGGAGAAGCAGGCATGACAACAGTGCAGATACTCGCCTTGATCTGGCTGGCTCTGGTATTCGCCGTCAGCTTATGGCAGCGCATCAACCTCGGTCTGATCATGATTCCCGCCGCCTTCGCGCTGGCCGAGTTCGCCGGGGTGCCGGTCAAAAGCCTTTACGCCGGTTTTCCCACCAAACTGGTGCTTCTGGTGCTCGGGGTGGCCTTTTTATGGAATCATGTGCAGGAAAGCGGGCTGGCTGATATCTTTGTGTCGGGAATGGTGCGGACGGCACGCGGCAGGGCTTTTCTGCTGCCTTGGGTCATGGGCTTTCTTACGGCGGTGATCTGCGCCGTGGGAGCTCTGCCCGCCGCCGCGTTGGCCATCACCACTCCGGTGGCCATGGAAATCGCCCGGCGCGAAAGCATCCGGGCCAGCCTGATGGGCACAGTGGTCATTCAGGGGGCGTGTGTCGGAGGATTCTCGCCCTTTAATCCCTGGGGCAATCTGGTGGCCATGCAGGCGGTTCAGAACGGCATTGCTTTTGACGGCGGGCAGTTTTTTCTGTTTCAGGCGGCCCTGGCCGTGGCCGTGGGTCTGACGGGTTTTTTCTGCTTCGGCGGCCTGAAGCTGCTGAGGCGCGGCGGGCGGACCGGGGCGGTTCCGGTTCCCAGCCGGGCGGAAGAGAGCGGAACCGCGCGCTCCGGTCTGACGCCCTATCAATGGTGTTGCCTGGCGGCCGTGCTGTGTTTCATCATGCTGGTGCTGCGGCGTTTTGACGTGGGTCTGACGGCCTTCGCAATAGGCATGGTCCTGCAGATCATCTTCCGCACCAACGGCAAGCAGGCCATCGCCAAACTGCCGTGGGGCATTGCCCTGATGATCGGCGGCGTGCTGCTGTATGTAGGCCTGCTGGAAAAAATGGGCGTGCTGCATGCCATCGGCGCAACGCTGGCGGGTATGGAAAATCCATCCCTGGTCCGCTACGGAATCAGCCTGCTGGGAACCATCATCGCCAATTTTGAATCTTCCTCCGTGGCGGTGCTGGGTCTTGTGATTCCGGTAGCCATCAAGTCCATGGGGAGCGTTGTTCAGCCCTTGCTGGCGAATATGCAGCTGGCCCTGCTTTCCGGCAGCATCGCGGTCATGGCGGCCAGCCCTTTTCACATCGGCGGCGCCCTGATTCTGGCTGAAGCCGACGATGTGGACGGCACGTTCAGGGAATTGCTGCTCTGGGTGATCTGTCTGACGCTGGTGCTGCCGTTTCTGGCTTTTTTGCTGTAAGACGCGCGCTCGTCTTCGGCAAACAATACGAACAGGCCTGTCTCTCGGGAGGCGGCCTGCTCGTTGTTTTTATGCTCCTGAAAAGAAGTATTCTCAGCTGCGCACCGGCCAGAGACAGAAACCGGCGTCAGGTTTGAAGCCCACGCCCACCATGCCGTCTCGGGTGTAGAGCGCCCAGGCGTAGCGGGCTTCATAGACGCTGGTGGTGGAAGACCAGTAGACGTCGCGCACGCGGGTAAAGGGATGTCCGGCGGACAGGGCCGGGGAATCGGCCTGAAGGTCCATCAGGCTTTCCAGTTCCCGGATATTGGGCATACGCCAGTCCGTTGCCGCGTCCAGCGCCTCGCGGTTGAGTCCGTCCACGGCCGCCAGGGCTTCTTCCCAGGTCAGGGGTCGGCCCACGGGGTCGGCGTTCCGGCTCCAGATCAGGCCGCTGAGCGTGTCGCGCACCGAAGCGCCTTCCGCGCAGAAGCGTCCCTCAGGTGAGATGGAAAGGGCGGCGGAGGCTTCCATTTCCGGCAGGCAGACCGGCCAGACCAGGGCCGCCTCATCCTTGCGGACGCGGGCCACCCGGCCCCCGCCCAGATGGATGTGCCAGGCCTGTTCCGGCAGACGGCGGCAGGTGTCGGCGGTCCAGTAATAGCCGGAAAAAACATTGGCGAAGGGCTGCCCGGCGGGCAGAGCCGGATTGATATGCTGATGGCTGAGCAGGGAAAAAAGCAGCCGCCGGGGCGGCAACTGCCAGTTGGCGCAGCCGTATGCCTTGCGGGCCGCCATGTCCGCCACCACGGCGTGGGCTTCCGCCCAATTGAGGGGAAAGTCGGCGGGATTGGCGTTACGGGTCCACAGCGCGCCGCTCAACGTGTCCAGCACCACGTCGCCGTGAACCTGAAAGCGCTTCGCAGCGGGCATAAGATGTTTGGGCCACGCGGCGTCCTGGGCGGAACCCAGGCAATCCATGATTTTTCCGGCGGCGTTATAACAGCGGGCCTGATCGGTTTCCAGCAGTGGGGGGTACATGCGTCTCCTTGAGATAAAGCGTTGCGTTCACGCTATCCCAAAGCGGGACAATGAAAAAGGGGCAGGCCCCATGAGCCGAGCTCCCTTTTTCGAGATATTTTTATTTTCGGGACATCACGAGATGCGCTTATTCCTTCCTGGTGACGCGGAAATTTTTTTCGGGCAGTTCAAACAGAAAAAGCCCTTGCGAGATTTCATCGCAAGGGCTGATTTCTTTTTGGCTCCCCGAGACGGACTTGAACCGCCAACCTAGTGATTAACAGTCACCCGCTCTGCCAATTGAGCTATCGGGGATCGCTGAAGGCAAAAAACTTTTTACGGAAAAGCCTTCGCAAGGTCAAGCGAAAATATGCGATTCTGTAAAAATCAGTGAATCGCCGCCGTTTTTTTACAACGCTCAAGCTGCTTGCGGTAGCGGTCCGCCTCGCTGTAGACGCAGCCGCAGTAGGGCTGGCGGTACAGGCCCCACTCCTTGGAGCGGTCAATGCCCGCCTGCCAGTCCGTACGGAAATCGCGGTAGACAAAGCCGGGACCGCCTTTTTCCGCCAGGCGGCGGCCCGCCGCGGCAATAACCTCGTGCGGTTGATAGCGGGAGTAGAGCAGGCTGGTGCTGAAGCTGGCGAAGCCCAGAGAGGCGGCCTCGGCAAAGGCGGCCTCCACGCGGCTTTCACAACACCAGGCGCAACGCGCGGGCGGTTCGTCCCGCCCGGCCACGGCGCGCAACCAGGCCGTAATATTCCACGCCGCGTCCGCGTACAGAATCTCCACCCCCAGCCGCTCGGCGCACTGCCCGGCGGCTTCGCGGCGGCGCAGATATTCGGCCAGCGGCTGCACATTGGGATTCATGAACCAGGCCGTAACCACATAGCCCTCGTCCTGCAGGCGGGTAATGGGCATGATGGCGCACGGTCCGCAGCAGACGTGCAGCAGCAGGCTGTTGTCGCCGCGCGCCGTTACGGGCTCTAGGTGCGAATTGCTATTTCCAGGCATTTTCCGAAATCCTGCTCCATCTCGCGCAAGGTGTCGCGCTTGTGGTTGAGCAGATAGAGGCCCAGTTCCCGCGAGGTTTCAAAAACGCACTTTTCGCCGTTGGTCGCGCGCAACATGCGGCGCAGCTCGCGCAGGCCCTGCAGGGCCTGCCATTCCAGGTTGCGGCGCTGGCCTGTGCCGCCGCAGGCCGGGCAGGGCTCCATGGTGATGGCCAGAGCCGAGGAGCCCGTGCGCTGGCGCACCAGTTCCAGCAGGCCGAAGGAGCTCATGCGGGCCACGTCGTGGCGGGCGCGGTCGTTTTTCATGGCCTGGCGCAGGGTTTTCTCCACATCCAGGACATGCTTCTTGTCGCGCATTTCAATGAAGTCAATGACCACCTGCCCGCCTATGTCGCGCAGCCGGAGCTGGCGGGCGATGGTTTCGGCGGCCTCCATATTGGTTTTGTAGGCCATGGCCTCGAAATTGCCCTTGCCGGAAATCTTGCCCGAGTTGATGTCGATAGCCATCAGGGCCTCGGTCTGGTCAAAGACCAGACGGCCGCCCGAGGGCAGAATCACTTCGCGGGAATAGATCTGATCCAGCTGGCGGCGCAGGTTGAAGCGCTCCCACATGGACTGGCGGATATCGCCGTGCAGGCGCACCAGATCCTTTTTGCGCGGGAAGAGCAGGCTGACCGTGTCGCGGATGCCCTGCGCCACGTCTTCATTGTCCACCCAGATTTCGCAGACGTCGTCGGTGAGGTAGTCGCGCACCGCGCGTTCGGAGAGGCCGGGTTCCTGATGGATCAGGGCCGGAGCCGAAACCTCGGTGGCTTTTTTGCGGATGTCGCGCCAAAGGCGTTTCAGATACTGAAGATCGTTTTTCAGCGTGGTTTTGGTGGTGCCCGCGCTCACCGTGCGCACGATGACGCCCAGGCCCTGGCCGGGATCAATGCCGTTCATCATTTCACGCAGGCGGGCGCGCTCTTCGTCGTTTTCCACCTTGCGGGAAACGCCGATCTGCTCCTGCCCCGGCGTGAGCACAAGAAAACGCCCGGCCAGCGACAGCCATGTGGTCAGAAACGCGCCCTTGTTTCCGGTGGGTTCCTTGACCACCTGCACCAGTACTTCCTGGCCCGCTTTGAGCACCTTCTGGATGGGCGGAAACTTCTTGCCCTTGGCCGGTTCGTGGTGGGCCTGCCAGTATTCGGGGTGGATTTCGTCGATCTGCAAAAAGCCGTTCTTGCCCGCGCCGTAGCTCACAAAAGCGGCCTGAAGATTGGTGTCGATATTGTGGATGACGCCCTTGTAAATATTGCCCTTGATTTTGCGCTGGTGGAGCATGTCCAGATAATATTCCAGCAGGCTGCCTTCTTCGGCCACGGCCACTTCCACCTGTTCGCCGGGCAGCACGCTGATGAACATGCGCCGCTTGCCCGTGGCCGCGTCGGCTTTGGCCTTGGCCGCCGCGGCGCGCACGGTGGATTTTTTGCCGCTTTCGTTCTCGGCGGCCGGGGCGCTCTTGCCTTTTTTCCCCCTGCCCTTGGGGGCGGGAATCTCGGGGGCGGTTTCGGCGGCATCGTCCGGGGAGACGGCGTCGGCGTCGCCGCTGTCGTAATCTTCCTGGAGCGTATGGACCGTCGCGCCGGTTTCGTCCGTCGCGTCTTCATCCGCGCTCATGTCATCCGTGGCGGTTGCGCGGTTTTTGCGGTTCCGGCCGCGTCCGCCGCGCCGTCCGCGACGGCTTTTGCGGCGAGGCGTGTCGGCGCTGTCCTCGTCCTCGCTTCCGGCTGTGGCCTCCCCGGCTTCCATGGGCCGGTTTTCTTCCGGCTCCGCCCGTTCAGCCGATTCCGCCGCTGCTGTCAATCCCGCCGGGGCGTTCCCGGTCCGGGAATTTTTTTGGGGGGCTTTGGCGGCAGGAGCGTCCGTCGTGGACGCGGGCAACGCCTCCTCCGCCGTCAAAGCCGGGGCGACATCGGTTTGCGTCGCGCTATCCGCAGGCGCTGCGGTTTTTTTTGCACGCGGACCTCGCGTGGTGCTGCGGGCGCGTCCGGGAGCGGCGGCCGCGCTTGACGGTGCCGCCTCAGCGTCATCCGGCCCGGATACCGCCGGGGCCGCGGCTTTTGTTCCGGATTTGGCTGTGGCGGTGCGGCTTTTGCCCGTGCTCCGGCTCGGCGCGCGTTGGGCCTTGGCCGGGCTTTCCTCAACGCCTTCCGGGCTTTTGGCCGCCGTACGCCTGCCGCCGCGCGGCTTGCGCGCGGGAGCGTCCGTGGGGCTTTCCGTGGCGGCGTCGGCATCCGGCGCGGCCGCCTTGGCACTTTGGGCGCGGGGCGTGCGGGCCGTTTGAGCGGCGGGCTTTTTGGCGCTGCGGGAAGATGTGCGGCGTTTGGGGGCGGGAGCTTCCGCCGGGGCTTCGCCGGAAACGGCGGGGGCTGTGGAGGCGGAAACGGAAGAAACAGAGGCGTCCTGGCTTGCGCCATCCGTGGCGGGGGACGCGGCCACGGAGAAATCCTGGTCAGTGGTCATGAAAATCCTTCTGGCGGCAGTCTGAAAACAGCGCCGCGAAAAAATTTGTGGGTCGGTCTGCCGGACTCCGTATGAGATATCGCGGCAGCAGCGCCATTACGGGCGCGCGTTTGCCGCAGGCATGCCGAACCTTATTTCAATAAGATACGTCTTTTGTAAAAATATGCAAGAAGTCCTGTGCGGCCCGCCCCGCAGTACAGACGGCCGGAAGAAAGGCTCCGCGCGGACGGCGTCAGCAATTTTCGAGCACGCGCAACTCCGCCGACAAGCGGCCGGAATTGGAGCGCAACACCACGTAGCCGCCCTGAGCCAGCGCGCCGGGATTGACCACCACGGTGCGGCCCACGCGGTCCACGGCTCTGGCCTCATGGATATGGCCGCAGAGGCAGATGTCGGGCTGGGCTTCCTCCAGAAATTCGCGCACCGCCGTGGAACCCACATGGACATCGCCGGGGATTACGTCGCAGGCCGTATCCTTGGGCGGGTTATGGGAAACCAGCACCGTGTGCGGATAGCGACGGGCGCGCTGCCAGCAGGCGTCCAGCCAGGTCGCGAAGGTGGATTCGGGAAACTCGCTGGGCGTGCCGAAGGGCGTGAAGGTGGAGGCCCCCACGCCGAAAATGGCCGTATCCGGCGTCAGTTCGCGGGTGATGGTATGCAGGTTCCAGCCCTGCTCGCTAAGCCATGTGTCCACTTCGGGCCGGTCCATATTGCCGATCTGAGCCCAGACCGGCAGGTCGCGGGCGCGCAGAGCCTCCATGACCAGTTCGGCCTGCTTGACGCCGCCGGTGATGGTCAGGTCGCCGGTGACGATGATGCCGTCAGCCTGGGCCAGTTCCGGAATCCGCTCGAAGCAGGCGGGCTCGTCGTGGATGTCGCCTACGGCGATCCAGAGATAATCCTGCGCATCGGCACTTGGCATGGCGTCCCATCCTTTGTTATAAGAATCGTAACGCAATCCTGCCATAACTCGCCACGGATGGAAAGGCCCGCCATGCATCCCACACAGCCCGCATTCACCTTATCCGCGGAACCCATGGAATCCGAGGCGTCCGTCGCGGCGCGCAAGGCCGCCCTGCGCGAGCGCATCCGCAAACTGCGCCGCAACCACCCGCCGGGCCTGGCGCGGGCGCGCAGTCTGGAGGCCCAGCAACGCCTGCTGGAGGCCCCCTGCTGGCGCAACGCGCGCTCCGTGGCGCTCTATGTGGCGCTCAAGGGCGAACTGTCCACCGACAAATTGCTGGATGCGGCCTGGAAGAGCGGACGCACGGTCTGGCTGCCGCGCGTCCGGCCCGAAGAGCCGGGGTGCATGGAATTCGTGGCCTGCACGGGGCCGGAGCAATTGCGGCCCGGCCCTTTCGGCCTGCGCGAACCGGAGGACAGTCTGCCGGGTCTGGGCCCGGAAGAGGCGGGCAAGGCCTTCAAGCCGGATCTGCTGGTGCTGCCGGGTCTGGCCTTTGACCGGCGCGGCGGCCGCCTGGGTTTCGGCGGCGGCTATTATGACCGCTTTCTGGACAGCGGACTGACCTGCCCGCGCGTGGGCCTGTGTTTCGCCTTCCAGATCACCAAAAACCTGCCCCTCGAACAGTGGGACCAGCGCGTGCACTATCTCTGCACGGAAGAGCAATTCCTGTGTCTGTAAATTACATTCCCTTTCAGTTCCCCGGCCTTGAAAACGTCCGCTGCGCCTTTCAGGTCCGCGCGGCCATGCCCGGCGGCAGGTATCGCGACGCGTATGACGGCGGCAACATCTCCTTCAGCACGGACGACGACCCGGACCGTGTGACGGGCAACCGCCGGGGCATGCTGGCGGCCTTGCAGGCGTGCGGGCTTGCGGCCTGGGCGGAACTCAATCAGGTGCACGGCGACGCGCTGGTCTTTGAGCCGGAAGCCGTGGCCTGCGAAGCCCGGCCCGCGGCGGAGGGCGACGGCATGGTCACCTCCCGGCCCGGCCTGGGCCTGCTGATCAAGACAGCGGACTGCCAGCCCATCTTGCTGGCGCATAAAAGCGGCCGCTATGTGGCGGCCCTGCACGCGGGCTGGCGGGGCAACCGTTGCGATTTTCCGGGCACGGGCGTGGCCCGTTTCTGCGCGCGCTATGATCTCAAAGCCCGCGACCTGCTGGCTGTGCGCGGTCCCAGCCTGGGACCTGGGCGGGCGGAATTCGTCAATTTCGAGCGGGAATGGAGCGACGACTTCCGGCCTTGGTTCGACCTGGACACGCAAACCATGGATCTCTGGAGTCTTACCCGCTATCAGTTGCGGCAGGCGGGCCTGCCCGAGCGCCAGATTTACGGCCTGGATCTCTGCACGGCCTCCAATACCGCGCAATTCTTCTCCTACCGGCGGGAGAAAAAGTCCGGCCGTCAGGCCAGCCTGATCTGGATCGCGGCCTGAGCCGCGCCCGCATTGACAGCGCGCCGCGCCGCGCCTAAGGTGCCTTGTGGCAACGGTAGCCGGACCCGCCGTAGCGGCGCGCACCGGCTTGAAAAGGGAATCCCGTGTGAAACGGGAGCGGACCCGCCGCCGTGAGATCCATCAACCGCGCCCCATCTTGCGCCACTGGAAACGGGAAGGCCGGGGCAAAGGGATCAAGCCGGAAGACCTGCCGTTGTCCCAACTGCCCGCCGTAAACGAGCATTTCAGGTGTTGGATGCTCAAGGCGCGGCAACGTCTCCGGCAACGGGTTTTTGCCGGTCAGGCAGAGGAAATACGGGCCTCTTCCAGTATGGAAGAGGCCTTTTTTTGTCCGCAAGCCCCGCAGTGTATGCCTACAGACGCCGCTTTTGCTTTTTCCAGGCCGCCCGAATCGCGGTCCCTGCGCCTTGCGCTGGCCGGACTGGCCGCGCTCTGGCTCATTTCTCTGCCGCTGGCCTGCCTGCCGGGGCCGTTCCCGCTGGGCGCGGGCGAGGTCTTTCAGACGCTGGCCGTCAGCCTGGGCCTGAGCGACGCGCCGGTGGACGCCTCCCGCCTGCTGGTGGTGGGGCAGATCCGTCTGGCGCGGGTCTGCCTGGCGGCCTTGTGCGGCGGGGCTTTGGCCGTGGCGGGTGTGGCCTTGCAGGGCGTGCTGCGCAATCCCTTGGCCGATCCCTTTACGCTGGGTATTTCCGCGGGCGCGGCCTGCGGCGCGAGCATGGCTATAGCGCTGGGCGGCGGTCTGGCCGTCTGGTTCGGACTCTCCCAAGCCGGGCTGGTGGCTCCCGCCGCCTTGGCCGGAGCCCTGCTGGCCCTGTGCGGCGCGTTGTGGCTGGGACGGAGCAGGGGGGATTTCAGCCGCGAAAGCGTGATTCTGGCGGGCATTGCCGTGGCCGCCTTTCTGGGAGCCCTGGTGGCTCTGGTCAAGGCCCTTAACGAAGAATCCGTGACCAGCATCGTGTTCTGGATTCTGGGTTCCCTCCAGGGACGGGGCTGGGACAGTCTGCCCCTGCTGCTGGGTACGTTTGCGCCGGGTTTGCTGGCTGTGGGGCTGGGCTGGCGGGCCCTGGACGTGCTTTCCCTGGGTGACGAGCAGGCCGCGCAACTGGGCCTCAACGTGGGCCGGGCGCGCTTCTGGTTCCTGGCCGGGGCCAGTTGCATGACGGCGGGGTGCGTGGCCGTGGCCGGGGTGATCGGCTTTGTGGGCCTGGTGGTGCCGCATGTGCTGCGCCTCTTGCTGGGGCCGGGACACGGTCCCCTGCTGACGGGCGCGTTTTTCGGCGGCGGTGTGCTGCTGATCTGGGCCGACGTGCTGGCCCGCAGCGTGTTGGGCGGCGGTCAGGAATTGCCCGTGGGCGTGGTCACGGCCCTGCTGGGCGGACCGTTTTTCGCCCTGCTAGTGCGGAGTCGCTGATGCCCGGCGAAAGACTTCTGTCCGAAAAAGTGATGCTGGACGTGCGCGGCCTGACGGCGGGCTATGGCGCGCGGCCCGTGCTGCGCGGCATAAGCCTGAAGGCGCGCGGCGGCGAAAGTGTGGCCCTGCTTGGACCCAACGGCAGCGGCAAGACAACTTTGCTGCGCTGCATTTCCGGCGTGTTGCGGCCCCAGGGCGGCGACATATGCCTGGCCGGCAAATCGCTGGAGCGCCTGCGTCCGCGTGAGCGCGCCCGGCTGGTCGCTGTGGTGCCGCAGCGTGCGGAATGTCCGCCCGGCCTGAGCGTGCGCCACATGGCGCTGCTGGGGCGCTATCCCTATCTCTCCTGGCTGGGCAGCTACGGGCGGCGGGATTACGAAGCCGTGGAGCGGGCTCTGGCCGCCACCGGAGCCGCCGGGCTGGTCGGACGCCGCGTGGACGAACTGTCCGGCGGGGAGCTGCAGCGGGTGCTGCTGGCGCGGGCTCTGGCCCAGGAAAGCCCGCTGCTGTTGCTGGACGAACTGGCCGCCGGTCTGGATCTGGCCCGCATGGTGGAGCTGTTCGACTTGCTGGAGCGCCGCCGGGCCGCCGGGGCCTGTGTGCTGATGGCCATGCACGACTGCAACCTAGCCTCCCTGTATGCCACCCGGCTGATCGGCCTGAAAAACGGACAAATGCTTTTTGACGGTCCCGCGTCCGAGATTTTTACCGAGGAGAAGCTCAGTGCCTTGTACGACATTCCCATCCGCGTTTTTCCGCATCCTCGTTGGGGACTGCCCCAGGCTCTGCCGGGCCGCGCATCCGGGCCGTGGAGCGGCGATTTTTCTGCCGCTGCTTCTGACCCTGACGATCCTGCTGCCGACGGGGCGGACTGAGGCCGCCGCGCCCATTGAAGTGACGGACGACACGGGCGTCAGCGTGCGGCTGGACAGGCCCGCCACGCGGATCATCGCCTTGTACGGCGCTTACAGCGAATTGCTGCTGGCCCTGGACGCGCGCAATCTGCTGGCGGCCCGCACCGTGGCCGACGCCCAGTTGCCGGAACTGGCGGACCTGCCCGCCGTCGGAACCCACATGCGGCCCAACGCGGAGCTGATCGTGGCCCAAAAGCCGGACCTGGTTCTCCAGCTTGCCGGACGGCGCGAGGCCCTGTTGCAGACCGAGGCTCTGCGCAAGCTGGGCGTCAATGTGCTGACCTTTGAAATGGATTCCTTTGACAAGATGTTCGGCGTGCTGGAGAAGCTGGGACGGCTCACGGGCCGGGAGCGGCAAGCCGCCGGGCTGATCCGGGACTGGAGCGCGCGCCTGGCGGCGCTGCGGGCGCGTAACGCGGGCCGGAAGCCGTTGCGCGTTTTTTATGAAGTACGCTATCCCAACCTGCTGGCCGCCGGACAGGGCAGCATCGTTAATGAAATTATCGCCGCGGCGGGCGGTGAAAACGTGGTCGGCGACGACAAAAAGCTGGTGCGTTTCAATGAAGAGGCCCTGATCCAGGCGGACCCGGACGCTTACCTGATCCAGAAGGGCCCCATGAATCCCGATCCGCAGCCGCTGACCGAACGCGCCCATTACCGGGATCTGCGCGCCGCGCGCGCGGGCCGCGTGCTGGTGGTGGACGAGGACCGCTTCGCCCGGCCCGGCCCCAGGTCCGTGGAGGCGGCGGAAGAACTGGAAAAATGGTTACACCCAGCGGATGAGCGAGAAAAGCAATGAACGGAACTCTTTACGGCGTGGGCGTGGGCCCCGGCGCGCCCGACCTGCTGACCCTGCGGGCCGTGAATGTGCTGCGCGCGGTGGATGTGATTCTGGCGGCGGCTTCGCCGCGCAACGACTATTCCGCCGCCCTGGATACGGCCCGGCCCCATCTTCGGCCCGACGCGCGTCTGCTGCGGCTGGAATTTCCCATGACCCGCGACGCCGGAGTCTTGCGGGAAGCCTGGCTCAAGGCCGCCCAGGCCGCACGCGAGGTGCTGGAAGGCGGCGAAAGCGCGGCCTTCCTGACCATCGGCGATCCGCTGATCTACAGCACTTTCGGTTATCTGCTGCGCACCCTGCGGGAAATCGCGCCCCATCTGCCGGTGGAAATCGTGCCGGGCATCACCTCCTTCCAGGCCGCCGCCGCGCGCACGGGCACGGTGCTCTGCGAGGGCGGCGAGAGCCTGCGCATTCTGCCCGGCATCAACGGACGGGATAATCTGGCGGCGGAACTGGCTGGCGCGGATACGGCGGTGATCCTCAAGGCCTACCGCAACTTCCCGGGCATTTGCGAGGCCTTGCGCGCCACGGAGCGCTTGGCGGACGGCCTGCTGGCCAGTCATGTGGAACAGCCGGAAGAACGCATCCGGCGCGGCGTGGACGGGATGGACGGCACGCCGCCCTATATGTCGTTGATTATAAGCCGGAATCCGGCGGCGAAGCCGGGCCAATGACGGCAGTTTCAGACGGATGACGGCGAGGGCCGCCGCGAGGGCGGCCCGTCAAGGCGTCACAAGAGATTCTTTCTGAAGTTATCAAAAAACAACGTGGCGCGGCGAAGCAGCCGGCTGAATCCGGCCCGTTTTTTCTGGTTCCGGGCTATGCTCAGCGTTCGCCGGACTGCGCGGCGCTCTCCCAGGCATAGGGGATGGCCGGATCGTCAGGCGGGCGGCGTTCTCCTTCGGCGGGGTCGTGGGGAATGTCCGCGCAGTTGCAGATCAGGGCGGCTTCCTCGCCCAAGGCCGTGAAGCCGTACCAGACGCCCACGGGAATGCGCAGCAGGCCGTAGTGTTCCGGCCTGCCCAAGGCCAGTTCGCAGAGCACGCCGCGCGTGGGCGAACCGGGACGGTCGTCGTAGAGCACGATCTTGAGCAGGCCGCGCGGCACGGCGAAAAGCTGGGTCTGGCGGCTGTGGCGCTTCCAGGCCTTCACCGCGCCGGGCAGCACTTCCGAGAAATAGATTTCTCCGAAGCCCGCCGTGAAATCGGGCAGCAGGGGCGAATGGGGCCGCAGCATGTGCAGCACCGGCCCGCCCGGCGTGGGAATCACCGCCAGAGGCTGGAACAGCGCGCCGACAATACCCATATCCCGCGCGGTGGGGGAGTCCACGGCCGTGTTCTCCGGAACGCGCGCGTCCATCAGCGCACCCAGACCTGGCCGCGCTGCTCGGCGGCGTTGGTGTAGGCTGCGATCTGGCCCAGGCTGAAATCCAGCATATCCGGCGGCGTACGGTCGTCCCGGCCCCGGTAGAAGCGATGGTACCATTCGGCGGTATAGCGGATGGTTTCGTCAAAGTTGAGGGTAGCTTTCCAGCCCAGATGGGCCAGGGCCTTGTCGCAGCAGAGTTTGAGCAGTGTGCATTCCTTCATGCCGGCCTGTCCGGCCGCGTCCGTTTGATGCTCAAAGCCGGGCCAGTGGCGGGCCAGGGCTTGCACCACTTCGGCCACGGTATTGTTGACGTCCGCCGCCGGGCCGAAGTTGTAGGCTTGGCCGCGCGGGTCGAACGGCAAGCCGGTCGTCGCGCCGTCCGTCCCGTTGCTGTCCAGCAGGCGCGCGCCCAGCCAGAGGTAGCCGGAAAGCGGTTCCAGCACGAGCTGCCAGGGCCGCGTGGCCCAGGGGCTGCGGATCTGTACGGCCCGGCCTTCGGCCCAGGCCCGCGCGCAGTCGGGCACGATGCGGTCCAGAGCCCAGTCGCCGCCGCCGATCACATTGCCCGCGCGCACCGTGGCGCAGGCCGGGCCTTCCCTGAAAAAGCTCTGGAAATAGGAGTGGGCGATGATTTCCGCGCAGCCCTTGGAGGCGGAATAGGGATCGGCTCCGCCCAGATGGTCGGTTTCGCGGTAGCCCCAGACCCATTCGTCATTGCGGTAGCACTTGTCCGAGGTGATCATGACCACGGCCCGCACCGAGGGACAGGCGCGCACGGCTTCCAGCACGTTCATGGTGCCGAGCATGTTGGCCTCAAAGGTGCCCGCCGGATCCTCGTAGGACTTGCGCACCAGGGCCTGGGCTGCCAGATGGAAAACCACCTCCGGCTTGAAGCGCCGGACGGCGTCAAGCATGGCCCGCCGGTCGCGTATGTCGCCGCGCATGTCTTCCAGATGCGCGCCCAGATTCATGGCCGCGAAATGCGACGGCTCCGTGGGAATGCCGTCGGAAAAGCCGCCCACTGTCGCGCCCAGCCGCGTGAGCCAGGCCGCCAGCCAGGAACCCTTGAAACCCGTATGCCCGGTGACGAAGACCCGGCGTCCTTGATATGCGTTGGCAAACATGATTGATCCTTACTCGTGGGGGAAAACGGGATTTTTTATCCCTGATACGCGCAAAAGAACCGGCCCGCGCTATACCCAGAAGGCCCGGCCGCTGTCCCAGAGCTCATTCAGTTTCAGAGAGTCGCGCAGGGTGTCCATGCACTGCCACTGGCCGGGATGCGGGTACATGGAGAGCTGCCCCTCGGCGGCCAGTTGCTGCAAGGGTTCCTTTTCCAGATCGCAGTTTTCGTCCTCGCTCAGATAGTCGAGGAAACGGCGCTCAAAGACGAAAAAGCCGCAGTTGATGTATTCGTTGAGCACGGGCTTTTCCTCCCAGGAGAGGATCTTGCCCGCCGCGTCCGTGCGGACCGCGCCGAAACGCGAAGGCATGCGCACGCCGGTGAAGGTGCCGATGGTGCCGGACTGTTCGTGGAATTCCAGCAACTTGTTCAGGTCGATGTCCGCCACGCCGTCGCCGTAGGTGACCATGAAGCGGTCGCTGTCGATATACTTGGACACACGCTTGATGCGGCCGCCCTTGAGGGTTTCCTGGCCAGTGTCGCAGAGGGTCACCCGCCAGTCTTCGATATGGCCGGGGTGCGCGGTGATTGTGCCGCTTTTGAGCTCCACGGTGAAGTCCGTGTTGCGGATGTTGTAGTCATGGAAATATTGCTTGATGACCTCGCCCTTGTAGCCCAGAGGCAGGATGAAATCCTTGAAGCCGAAGCGGGCGTAGATGGACATGATGTGCCAGAGCACGGGCCGTCCGCCGATTTCCACCATAGGCTTGGGTTTGACCGAGGTTTCCTCGCGCAGGCGCGTGCCCTTGCCGCCGCACATAATGATCACTTTCATAAAAGCCTCCTGACGTCGCTTGCGGGGCACGCGCCCCGTAAGACTCGGCTACCTGTAGCAGAAGGCCGCGCGGAAAAAAAGCCCCGCCCGGCAGGGCGGGCCGCCGCTGTTTCCAGGGCTTTGCATTATGCCGTGCCGCGCGCTATAGTCTTTCCGTTGGAACAACAGTACCGCGCCCCGGCGCGTATAACATGAGGTTGCTATGAATATGTTGCGTCGGCCGTCTTCCCTTCTTCTGGTGGCGGCCCTGTTGACGGCTTTGCTCACGGCCTGTTTCGCCTCCGGCCCGCAGAAAACCCTGAACAGGCTGGCTGAGGCTCTGGACAAAAACGACAGCGCGGCTTTTCTGGCCCAGCTGGATATGAAAACCTTCGCGGCCAACCAGATCAAAAACCTGACCCGTGAGGATCAGGCCCTGAGTTCCCTGGACTCTCTGGGCCGTATGCTGGGGCTGGGCGGCATGGACGACCTGCTGGGCAGCGTGCTGAATATGGAAAACCGCTTACAGGGCCAGTACACGCGCGGCGTGAGCACGGGCGAAATGATGGCCCAGTGCCGCGAAGCCCAGAGCCCGGACTGCCCCTGGGTGCCTGAATCCCTGAAACAGGCTCAGGTAATTGAACTGAGCGATACGGCGGCGGTGGCCAGGGTCACCACGCCCGCTAGGATGACCAGTTGGCTGGCCCTGCGCAAAAAAGGCGACAACTGGCTGGTGGTGGGGCAGGCCATACTGGAAAACACGGCCAAGGCCTATGCGGCCGACGTTGCCGCGCCGCCGGTTTCCGGCGCGCCGTCGGCACGGCCGGATGGCGGGAACAAGGACAACGGAAGCAAGGACAAGGCCAATCCCGGCGGCGGGGCGGACAAGCCCGCTGAGGGCGGCGTGGTGAATATTTAGAGCATTTTTAAAGTTGAAATGCTCCGCAAGGATTTGTCTCATAAAACCTTGCACCCGGTCAGGATGATTTTGTTCCCTTGAATAACAGCGGGCGGCCCAATGTTGAAAAAACATTGGGCCGCTTTGTTGTATGAAGAAACCCCCCCGCTAGGCGGGGGGTTCCCAAAAGCTTAAAGCTATGAGTATGACAGCAAAACTCCTTTTGATTTGTTAAAAGGTCTCGCGGTCTGGCAACTGCGAGTCAACAAATCAAAAGGAGGTCACATGGGTGACGTCAAAAGTCTAGCCCACACACGGTGGAACTGCAAATATCACGTGGTATTTGCGCCCAAATATCGCCGGCAGGTGTTTTACGGAGAGAAGAAAAGAGCCATCGGAGAAATACTGCGTAAATTGTGTGAGTGGAAGGATGTGAACATTGTGGAAGCTGAATGTTGCCCGGACCACATTCACATGCTGCTTGAAATCCCACCCAAAATGAGTGTGTCGAGTTTTATGGGGTATTTGAAGGGCAAGAGCAGTTTGATGATCTACGAGCAATTTGGTGATCTCAAGTTCAAATATCGCAGTCGCGAATTTTGGTGCCGTGGTTTTTACGTGGATACGGTAGGTAAAAACAAAGCGAAAATACAGGATTACATAAAGCATCAGTTGGAACAGGACAAACTTGGTGCGCAACTGAGCCTTCCCTACCCAGGAAGCCCGTTTACGGGCCGCAAGTAGCAGAAATGCGAATGTCAGATCGCACATGCGCCTGGAAGGGCGCGGCTGGTAAGAAAGCCTTACAGGCGCATATGAAGAACCCCCGGCTAGGCCGGGGGGTCTCTTTTTCCGGGAGCGTTCCGCGTAACCGGATGCCGTGCTCTGGGCACAGTCTTTCCCAGCCGCGCGGGCATCAAGGCCTGGGGCGCGGCAGGAGTTGTCTGGCGTCCTCCAGGGATTCCGCGCGCCAGGCGCATCCGGCCAATCGTTGCGCCTCGGCTTCGCCGCAGAGGGGCGTGGTGAGCCGCAGGAATTTTTCGTGCAATTCGGCGTCAGAGGGGCTGTCTTCCGCCTCCCATGGGGGTTCCAGCGGGCCTGACGCATAGGTGCGGCCCCGCGCCTCCAGAATCACTTCCGCAAGAGTCCGGGCCGGGAACTCCCGTTCAAAGTCCTCGCGCACCTCCACCTCCACCTTGTCCTGAAGCGCCAGGACTTCTGGGGCTGCGAGCCGGGGCGGAAGAACCTGAACGCCGCTCACGCAGCCGTCCGCCAGGGCCACGGCCACGGGATACGTCAGATTGTACTGGGCCTGCTCGGTATCCCCGGGATGGTCGCGGCTCAATGCGGCGGCATGGCTGAACGTGTATACGCGGATTCTGTCGATGTCGCCGGGGGCAAGATCATACTTCCGGGCCAGGGCCAGGGCTCCGGCCACGGCGGCGTGGGTCCAGCGGCAGCAGCAGAAGGGTTTGAAATAAAGATGTAAAAAATGAAAGTCCCGGCCCAGTCCGTTCATGTCCGGATCCGCCGCTTCGCTGAACAGAGGCTCCGGAGCGGTGAAGCCTTCACGCGCCAAAAGCAGGGAGGACATGGCCGTAAAGGCTCCCCAGCCGACGCCGTCCTTGGCCATGCAGGGGGTTTGCACTCCCCGCAGGATCAAACCCAGAGGGCTGTGGTAATCCGTGGCGCCCAGAGCCTGGCGCAAAACGGCGCGCGGCAGCCGCAACAGGCGTCCTCCGGCGGCGGCCGCGCCCAGAGAAGCCCACGCGCCTGAAGTGAAGACATTGTGGTCGTCCGTATTGCGCAAAAGCCCCGCCCTGATGGCAACCTCATAGCCGACGACCAGGGCTTCCAGCAGCGAGGCCCCGCTGACGGGCGAGGGCGCGGTTTCGGCCAGAGCCAGAAGCACGGGCAACAGGCATGCGCCGGGCCTTCCTTGGGTGGGGCGGTAGCCGTGTTCCACATCCAGGGCATTGGAGGCAAAGCCGTTGGCGAAAGCGGCCCCAAGCAGCGAGGCCGTGCCTCCGGCCAGCAGGGTGCAGCGCTCTTTCGGGGTTTCCGGCAGATGGGCGACGGCCAGGCGCGCGCTCAAGGCCGCCAGCGGCGTTTGGCAACCGGCCAGGAGCGCGCCGAGGCCGTCCAGCAGGCAGCGCCGCGCCTGGCGGACCACGGCGGCGTCGCTTCGGCTCAGATCGAATTGCGTGATGAAGTCCAGAACCGTGTCGGTGCCGGTGCGCATGGGAGCATCCTTTATGGCGGGGCCGTTTCGTTTCAAATGTGTCCCGGCGGCTGCATGAATCAAAATGCTTGCGGTGTCCGCCCGCGCCGCGTCCGGAATTTCTTGCGAACGCGGCGCGGTGCGGGATTTGTTTATTCCGTGATGGATTCCAGGGCCTTGCTTATCCACGTTTTGTCGATTTTTTCGCTCAGGGCGGGCCAGCATTGTTCCCTGGCGGCTTTGGCAAAGGCGTCGATCACTTCCGGCGACACATCCACCACGCTTACTCCGGCCTGCTGCAGTTTGGAACGGTAACTGGCGTCCAGGGCGGTGAAGTCGGCATAGCGACGGGCTTCAAGCTCTCCGGCGGCTTGGGTGACGGCCTTTTTCTGCGCCTCGGGCAGCCCTTCCCAGAGTTTGAGGTTGATCATGACCGGCCAGAGCTGAATGAAGTCGTTGAGCGGGATGTAATATTTCACCAGATCGCGGTAGTTCACATAGTTGCCCACGGCTCCGAAGCCCAGCACGCCGTCCACGATGCCCGTTTGCAGGGCGGTGAAGGTGTCGGACATGGGAATGGGCGTGGGCTGGTAGCCCATGCTTTCGGCATGCAGGGCGAACGAGGGATCATTGGGGACACGCAGCTTGATTCCCTTGGGCGCGCCGGGTTTGTCCCAGTCCTTGGGCAGTGTTTTGCTGCCCACGCCGCCGAAGAACAGAGGAACATACGTGACGGGATAGATGTTCTGGCCGATGAAGAGCTGATCCAGGGCGGTACGGAAAGGCGCGCCCACGGCCAGATTTTTTTGCAGCATGGCTACGTTTTTGAACAGGTAGGGGAAATAGAGGAACGAGATGCGCTTGTCTGCCTGGGAACTGGGCGGCTGGGTGGCCATTTCCAGCCCTCCCATGGAGACTCGTTGCTGCATGACCGTCCAGTCCCCCAGTTGCATGGCCGGAAAAACCTTGATCTTGATCGCTCCGTTGGTCAGTTCGCCCACGCGCCGGGCGAAGTCCTGAATGGCAAGATCTTCCGGCGTGTCTTTGGGCAGGGTGTGCCCCAGTTTCCATACCTTGCCGGCCGAGGCGGGCGTGACGCCGAACGCGCAGAGCAACAAGACCGCGCATAACAATGCCGTGAAATGCCTGAACATCTGGAGCCTCCTTGTCCGTTGGCGGTTTTTCCCCTTGCGCGGGGAAGAGAGATCAGACGAGCCCGAAGAACCGCGGCAGCCACATGGCCAGGGGCTCATAAAAAGTCACCAGAAAGCACATGGGGATGTAGCCGAGGCAGAGCAGCAGCATCACGGGGCCCACGATGTCCGCGAATTCCACCTTGCCGATGCGCATGCTGAAATAGAGAATGCCCGCGAAAGGCGGGGTCAGCGTGCCCATGGAAAGGTTGACGCCGATAATGGCCGCGAAATGCACGGGATGGATGCCCATGGCCTTGACCAGAGGCAGCAGCAGGGGCGACATCAGCAGGATGCCCGTCACGTCGTTGAGGATCATGCCGACGAAGATGAGCACGGCGTTGATCAGCAACAGCAGGACGGCCTTGTTCTGCGTGACGCCGAGCAGAAAATCGGCCAGTTCCTGCGGCAGGCCGCCGAAGACGAATTGCTGGCTGAGCATGAGCCCGAAAAGGACCATGACCATGATGGAACCCACCGCCGTGGCCGATTCCTTGGCGGCCATGCTGATGGCCCCGGGCCGGAGGCCCCGGTAAACGAACAGACCCACGGGGATGGCGTAGGCGCAGGCCACGGCGGCGGATTCGGTTGGCGTCATGATGCCGCCGTAAATCCCGCCGAGGATGATGACGGGCATCATCAGGGCGGGCAGGGCCGCCAGGCCGGTTTTCGGCAGTTTTTTCACGGCCTGGCCGAAAGACTCGCTGGAAACGCGGATGGGCCGCCGCCGGACGTAACAGCTGTTCACCACGCAGAAAACCAGCATGAGAATCAGGCCCGGCAGAAGCGTGGAAAGAAAGCAGGCCAGGATGGACGTTTCCGTGACCCATCCGTAGACCACCATATTGATGCTCGGCGGGATGAGCAGCCCCAGCACCGAGGCGTTGGCGATAAGGGCCGTGGCATACGCCCGGTCGTAGCCCTGCGCTTCCATGCGCGGGATGAGCAGCGGCCCGGTGGCGGCCACGCCGGTGAGGCCGCTGCCGGAGATGGCGCCGATGATGGCGCAGGCCACCACCGCCACGGAGCCCAGAGCCCCCTTGAAGCGCCCCAGCAGCAGATTGCACAGGCGCAGCAGGGCGTCGGCGATGCCGCTTTCGCTCATGAGGTTGCCCGCGAAGACAAACAGCGGAATGCAGAGCAGCACGGGATTGATAAGCTGTTCAAAGCCCCAGAGGTACATGCCGCTCATGCTGCCGATGTCTGTGCAAAGCACCATGTACATGAGCGCGCCGCCAAAGCAGAAGGGCAGCGGCGTGCCGAAGGACAGCAGGAAAACCAGAATGGCGATGCTGATAACGAGATCTACGAGCATAGCGGTTTCCCCTTTTGAAGCAACGCCCGCATGCGCCGGGCGCTTCTGGCGAGCTGGAGCAGGGTGTACCAGGTGACGAGCAGCATGCCCGCGCACAGGGCGGTTTCACCGATGGTCATGGGGAGGAAAAGGTAGCCGGTCTTTCTGTCCGCCTCGAAGGTGTAGAAGAAATATTCCACGGCATACCAGGTGAGCCAGCAGGAAATCACGGCGCTGAAGCACTGCGCGCACAGGTCGAAAAACGCCGTCTGCCGGGGGCCTGAAAAGAAGACCGGCAGGATTTTCGCCACGATCTGCGTATTTTCGCGCGAGGCGTTGGCACAGCCCAGCATGTACAGCCAGACCGCCGGAAAGATGATGGATTCGTCCAGCCACATGATGGGCATTTCCAGAATGTAGCGCAGGAGAACCTGCAGGCATTCCATGGCGGCCACCAGACAGAGCAGAAAAGTGAGCAGACAGCGGAAGACACGTTCCATAAGACCCCCCTTGTGCCTTGTGCGGCGCCGGAGCGCGTGAATCCTCAACCCTTCCGGGGCGATACCGCCGCCAGGAGTTCAATTTCCACCTTGGCGTTCAGGGCCATGGCCGTTGTGGCCACACAGCAGCGCGCCGGGTAGCCCGACATGAAATAGTTTTTGTATTCCTCATTCACGGCGGCATCGGGACCGGCCATCCGGCCTGTGGACGGGTCGACCCCGATCTGCCCCGATGTCAGCAGCAGACCATTGTGAATGACGGCATGGCTGTACGGGCCGATGGCGGCGGGCGCGTCCGGGGCGGTGACAGTGACTTTCATGGCGAAATTCCTTTAGTGTTTGGCGTGCGTGGCGTTGCGCAGAAAAAAGGATTCCTCGACCAGAGCGTCGTAATCGCGCAGGCGCTGTTCCGTGGCCGTGTACTGGGCATGCCCGAACTCGACGCAGAGAATGTTGATCAGGGCCATGACCGGCCCCATGAGGTCGATATACGACACGATGTCCACATCCAGCGTGAAAAGGATGTCGCTCAGGGGAGCCAGAGGAGAAAATTCGCTGTTGGTGATGCCTACCACCACGGCCTTTCTGCGTTTGGCCTGGGCGGCCAGGTCCACCGCCACGCGCGAATAGCGCGGAAAGGCGATGCAGAACACCAGGCTGTGTTCGTCCAACCGTGAAATGGCGGCGGCCTGCATGACGTCGGAACCGCTGAGGGAGCAGACCTTGTCGCTGATTTTCGCCAGAAGCTGTTCAAAATACACGGCAAAGGGATAGGCGCTCATTCTGCCCACAACACTGATGGAAACGCATTCCCGCATTTTTTTGACGCAGCGGCTGATGGCCTCGGCGGGAAGATTGTTGAGCAGCTTGTGCATGTTGATCATGTCCCGCTCCACCACGGCGTGGGCGACGCCGCCAGCGGCGGCGCAGGCATTCTGCGCGTAGGCGTGGCGGAAAAAGCCCGCGTGGGAAATGTCATCTTCAATGACGCGCTGCACCGAGCGGGAGAATTCCAGAAAGCCCTTGTAGCCCAGGGAGCGGCAGAAACGGCTTACCGTGGGCCGCGAAACGCCGATGCGTTCGGCGAATTCCGAGAGAGAAAGCAGGCCCAGCATTTGGGGATGTTCGCAGATGAAGATGCCCACTTTTTTTTGCAGGGCGGGCAGGGTCGGGATGGCGGTTTTGATTTCGTCGAGCAATTTTTGAACCATTTCATTCACCATTGTATTTTATGTTCTTTTTTTTTCATTTATAGAGAAAAAAAGAACACGTCAATCATTTATGAAAAAAAATTTTCATAACAGGGTGTATGGACGACGGCAAGAAGAAGATATCCGGCCCGAGGACCGAGGCCTGGCGGGCAGCCGGGCCTTTGCCCCTGCCGGGAAAGCGTGGCGGGAAGAACGTCAGTTCAGGGAGAAGGGCAGATCCGCAATGACGGGCGGTCCGGTCCGGATCAGCAGATCGCTTTCCAGGCGTTCCAGCAGCGGGGCGAGGCCGTCCCCGCTTTTGGCCGAGATAGGCAGGGCCAGGGGAAAGGCGTCGGCCAGTTCGGCCCGTGCCGGCACAGCGAGCTGATCCCACTTGTTGAGCACCAGCAGGCGCGGCACGCGGTCCAGTTCCATGTCGGCCAGAATGGTTTCCACTGCCGTGATCTGCTGGAGCAGGTCGGGATGCGAGGCGTCAGCCACATGCACCAGCAGATCGGCGGCCTCCAGCTCTTCCAGTGTGGCGCGGAAGGCATCCGTGAGTTCTTTGGGCAGATTGCGGATAAAGCCCACGGTATCAGCCAGAATGATCTCCCGTTCCGCCGGAAAGCGCAGCCGCCGCGTGGTGGGGTCCAGCGTGGCGAACAGCTTGTTTTCCGCCAGCACTTCCGAGCGGGTCAGGGTGTTCAGCAGGGTGGACTTGCCCGCATTGGTGTAACCCACCAGGGCGGCCAGGGGGATGCCCTGGCGCGAGCGGCGGGCCCGGGTGAAGGCGCGCTGCCGCCGCAACTGGTCCAGTTCCTTGCGGATGCGCGCCATGCGCTCGCGGCTTTTGCGGCGGTCCGTCTCCAGCTTGGTTTCGCCGGGGCCGCGTCCGCCGATGCCGCCCATGAGCCGGTCCATGGCCCGGTTTTTGCCCACCAGACGCGGCTGGGTATAGCGCAACTGGGCCAGCTCCACCTGGAGTTTGCCCGCCCTGCTCACGGCATGCTGGGCGAAAATGTCCAGAATGAGCTGGGTGCGGTCAATAACCTTGCGCTCGGTGATGTCAGCCAGATTGTGCAGCTGGGCGGGCGAAAGTTCGCCGTCGAAGATCAGCATGCCCGCGCGGCCCTGCAGGGCCAGCACCTCCAGTTCCGCCACCTTGCCCTTGCCCAGAATCAGGCGCGGGTTGACCTGGGCCACGCGCTGAACCATACGCCCGGCCACGGTCAGCCCGGCGGTGCGGGCCAGTTCGGCCAGTTCGTCCAGATTGCGCTCCTGCAGAACGCGGGGCTGGGCCGCCACGGAAACCAGCAGGGCGCGCGGCGCGTCCACGGCTTCCCGCGCGTCTTCGCCGCGCCGGGCCAGCTCTTCCTCCAGAGCCTCGGCTGTGGCCGCGAATTGCGCGGCAGTGCGGTCCCAGGGCTGCGGCGCGTCCAGATGGTAGGGCTTGTCCGCCGCGCCGGAAGGCAGCAAATGAGCGGCCTGCCATTGCACGGGATCGCCCGTGGGGTTCACGCTCAGGGCGATGACCGCGTCCAGCCGCAGGAAGAGCATGTCCATAAGGTCTTCCTGGCTGACGCCGTCCGGGGAAAGATGGGTGTGCAGCAGGCGCAGGCCGCGCAGGCGTTCCTGCCCGGTCCGCCCGCGCGGCAGCTCGGGAATCAGGATGCTGCCCGCTTGGCCCACCAGGACCATCTGCACCCGGCCCTTGCGGTCGATGAGCAGGCCCAGTTGGCGGCCCAACGCGCGCGACAGGAGAGCCAGCTCGCGGGCCTGCTCGGTGGTGTAGACGTCCGCCGCCGGAAAACGGCGGTTGAACAGACGGTTCAGAGCGTTGAGCTGGCTCGGCTTGAGCCCCTGCACATTGCCTTCTGGCTTGGGAATGGTGCGCCTTCCTTGCAGTATGCGGATTACGGCCGCAGGTAGGAGGTGATCAGCGCGTCGTAGCGCGACGTGGCCTCAAAAGCCCGCGAAGCCATGATCTGCCGGAAGTTAAGGCTCACGCTCATCTCGTGCTGGCGCAGTTCGTCCATGGCCGCGCCGTACCACTGGGGCGAGGGCAGTACCAGGACGCTGTGGAAATTTTTGGCCGCCGCGCGCAGCATGCAGGGGCCGCCGATGTCGATTTCCTCCACGGCGTCTTCCAGGGAAAGGTGGCGCTCCACCGCTCCGGCGAAGTCGTAGAGATTGACGCAGACCAGATCAAAGGGGCGGATGCCTTTTTCGGCCAGGGTCTGCATGTGGAAGGGGTCATCCTTGTTGGCCAGGATGCCCGCGTGGATTTTGGGGTGCAGGGTCTTGACCCGGCCGCCCAGGATTTCCGGAAAGCCGGTCACCGTGCTGACGGCGGTGACGGGCAGGCCCGCCGCTTCCAGCACTTTCTGGGTGCCGCCGGTGGAAATCAGCTCCACGTCGCGGGAAGTGAGAAACGTGGCGAAATCCACCAGGCCGCTCTTGTCCGTGACGCTCAGGATGGCGCGACGGATTGGCAGAACTTCCATACAGGGGCTCCTTCAAAGGTGAACCGGGCACAGGCGGCAGGGACCGCGCGGCCCCTGAAAAACCGCCATCCGGCGGATTCGGCGGCCTGTCCGGCAACACCTTTCGTGTAACGAAAAAGCGCCGCGCGCGCAATGGGGCGCGCACCCGTCCGGCGCGGCTTGCCCCCGGCGGCGGCCTTGGCTATGCTGCGGCCTGTGGAGGACATATGCTCATCAAACTTGTCTCCTGGAATGTAAACGGCCTGCGGGCTCTCTCCGCCAAGCCGGAATGGGAGTGGTTCGCGCGCACCGACGCCGGGATCGTGGCCCTGCAGGAAACCAAGGCCCACCCGGACCAGCTCAAGGAAGAGCTGGTCAGCCCGGCGGGCTGGGAGGCCCACTGGTCCTCAAGCATCGTAAAAAAAGGCTATTCCGGGGTGGCGGTCTTCAGTCGGCTGAAGCCTCTGGCCGTGCGCGCGGAGCTGCCCGATCCCCAGTGGCAGGGCGAAGGCCGCCTGCTGCATCTGGAATTTCAGGATTTTCATTTTTTCAACGGCTATTTTCCCAACGGCGGGGCCGAGGAACTGGATGAAAACGGCAAGCCCACGGGCCGCTTCAAGCGTGTGCCCTACAAGATGGGCTTTTTCGAGGCTTTTCTCAGCTATGCGCAAGAGTGTCGCAAAAGCAAACCCATTGTGGTCTGCGGCGATTTCAATATTGCCCACAAGCCCGTGGACCTGGCCCGGCCCAAACAGAACGTGAAAAACACCGGTTTTCTGCCCGAGGAGCGCGCCTTTCTGGACCGCTTCACGGCCCTGGGCTACGTGGACACCTTCCGCAAGGTGCACGGTGAGGCGCCGGACCAGTATTCCTGGTGGTCGTACAAAACCCGCGCGCGGGAAAAGAACATCGGTTGGCGCATTGACTACTTCTTCGTATCCGAGGAACTCGTCCCGGCGGTCAGCGACGCCTGGATCGAAAGCGACGTCCGCGGTTCGGACCACTGCCCGGTGGGCCTGGCTCTGGATGTGTAAGCTCAGCGGCCCTGCCGACGGGCGGACTTCCGAACAGTACGGCCGGGAATCGGTTATGGCGTCCGGAAGAAGATTGAAGCTTGAGTGTCAAAAAATCCTTAATCTACAGTATGTTGTGATATTTTTTGAGTGTATTTTCTTGACGTTGCGGATGTTTTTGTTGCATCCTGAAGACACGGCACCGGCTCGGATTCGTCATGCCGTATGGCGGATTCCCGCATATTCCTCTCTGGTAAAGCAAATTATCTTTAGAAGCGCCGTAAGGCTCGAGGATTCGTTCGGCCGAAGCGACCGGCGTCACGCCGCACACGGTGCGGCGTGAGAGCACTTCAGCGTTGAAATGCTCTGTTTGTAGTGCGCCCTTAGAGCATCTAACACTTGAAGTGCCCGTTTGCGACGGGCAAAACCGCTTCTTGTATTTTGTGGCAAGGATTTGCAGACAAATTCTTGCAGAGTAGCTGACGCGTTTCATGCGTGAACTACTTCAGCCGTTGCTCCGCTCAAGCGCGAGGTCCTCATTCCGGCGGATACCGGGCGATCTGAATGCCGCGACGTTCTCGCGGCAAAATTTCAGGGAAAAGTTGAAGATACCCGGCCCGGCCGGGATACAACGGAAAGGAAGCGTCGCGGGCCCAGTCCGCCGCGCGGTGCGCGGCGGACGGAAAACGCGCCGCAGGTGCGGGCTGCACCCGGGAAGGGGGAATTGTGAAAAAGCAGACAGTTTTGCCCGATGCACGGCTTGGGGATTCGGGTGCGGTCCGGGAAGCCGCTGTGCGGCGCGGCGGTTTTGAGGCGCGCGATGTTCCGTGTGCGCTGTTTGCGCTGAAAGACGATGAAGATTTTACCATAATCTTCGGCAATGCGGCTTTTTATGAACTGCTGGATTGCCCGTTGGAAAAAGTGCGTTCCAACTACGGCAATCGCCTGACGGCTCTGGCGGACGCCGCGTCGCTGAAGGCGCTGAGCGTCTGGTGCCGAAAGGCAGGGGCGGCCTCGCCCCTGCGTCTGGAACAGAAATTTCGTGGACCCGGCGGCAGGGAAATCCGGCTGCATACCGAAGTCGTCCGCGGTTGCGCGGCGGAAGGCATATTGTACTGCGCGGCTTTTGATGTGAGCGACGGTTGGCGGCGTGAGCAGGAGCTGACCCGGCGACTGGCAACCGCCCGGCTGGCGGTGGACCAGATCGGGCTGGAAATATTTACGTATGACGTGGACGCCCGCTCGGCCCGCTATGAGTTGGCGCGCGACGTGCTGGACAGGGTGGGAGCGCCGGCGGCGGACGTTCTGTCAGTCCCGCCCGGCTCACCGGCCTGCCCTGATTTTCCCGCGACGCTTCTGGCCTCCGGCGTGGTGGCGCCGGACTTTGCGGACGCGGTGGCCGACGTATTCCGCAGTCTGGAGAGCGGCGAGCCGCGTGCCGTATGCGAATGGAAAACGGCGGACGTGGGCGGGCGGTACGCCTGGATGCGCCTTTCGCTGGTGGCGATGCAGGCGGAGGAGAGTTCCGGACGCCGGGCGGTGGGCATTCTGGAGGATATTTCGCGCGAAAAGGAAACGCTGCTGAATTACCTCAACGAGACCCGGTTCTATCAGTCCATGCTGTCCGAAAAAGACGCCTACGCGCAGCTTGACGTCACCGAGGACAGGCTCATCCGCGTGGGCGGCATGTGGAATCTGTACAACGAAATCATCCATACGGTCAGCTATTCGTCCCTGTTTGAAGAATTCGTCAACAAGGTGGTCCATCCCGACGACCGGAAACACTATTTTGAACTTATGCAATGCCGGAATTTCGAGCAGTCGTGGGCCAACGGCATTGACCGTCTGGGCTGCGAATTCCGGCGCATTGTGGAACAGAACAAGATGATGTGGATGGAGCTGAAGGTTCATTTGTTTCAGGATCCCATGACCAGACACCTTCTTGCCTTGTTCTACATCAAAAATATCGACGCCGGGAAAAAGCAGCAGATTCAACTCGTGTACGAGGCCGAGCGCGACCCGCTGACCGGCGTGTTCAATAGAAAAGCGGCGGAAACGGCCATTCGGGACTATCTGAAGCGGGTGCAGGAAGACGAAGTCTGCGCGTTCATAATCCTGGATATGGATAATTTCAAAGAGATCAACGACGTATACGGCCACAAGGCGGGCGACGAAGTGCTGGTCAAACTGGCCGGTCTGGTCAGTCGGACGTTCCGGCGCAGCGACATTATCGGCCGTTTCGGCGGCGACGAATTCATCCTGTTTTTGAAAAATATCGGCTCCGAGGCCCGGGTGCGGGAGCGGCTGGACGTGCTCTACACGGTGCTCGGCGAGCAGAAGGAGCCGGAGCTTTCCTGCAGCCTGGGCGTGGTCCTGGCACAGGGGGGCGCTTTCTACGAGAAGCTTTTCCGGCATGCGGACACCGCCCTCTACGACGCCAAGAGCGGCGGAAAAGGTTCCTATGTGTTTTATAACGGCCGGGAAGGCGGCCCGCTGGGAGGTCTGAAGACCCGGCGGGAGCGAGGGGCCGGAACCGCGGGGAAAACGCGCCGGCCCGTGGAGGAAACGCCGCGGGAAGAGGAAGATCCCTTTGCCTCGTTTGTGGGCGGCGAAGGCGATATGGCCTATCTGGTGGATCCCGACAACTTCAATCTCATCTGCGGCAACAAGGCTTTCTACGAGCGCATCGGCCGGTCCGAGGCGGAATGTATCGGCATGAAGTGCTATGAGGTCATGCACAAGCGCGACAGCCCCTGCCCGTTTTGCAGCAAGGCCAGTTGGTCCGCGGACAAGTTCTTTTTGTGGAAAAACCTCAACAGCGCGCTGGAGCAGGAATTTCTGATCAAAAACAAGCTGGTCCATTGGCGGGGCAGGGAGGCCCTGCTGGCCCTGGCCATCGACATTTCCAACGACAAAAGTATTGTGGATTCGCTGGAAAACGGCGCCACGGAAAGCCACAGCATTATCAGCGGCATCCAGCGCATGAGCGAAGCCCACGATCTGGAGTCGGCCATGCGCAGCGGCCTGGAAACCGTGGGCAGCTTTTTCCGGGCCGACGCCGTGCGGCTCTGGGAATGCCGCGACCCGGCGGAGGGCTACCGCTGCGCCCACATCTGGCACAAGTCACAGTCCGGCACCGGGCTTTTCCCGAGCGAGGAGGACAGGCGGATCGTGAGCTCGTGGCTGCGGGACCGCGAATGGGGCCGACCGATCATGATTGAGCACCGCGAGGTCATGCTCTGTTATTCCTTCGACATGTACCAGTCCATGAAGCGCAACGGCATCGACAACCAGCGCTGGCTGCAGCTGCGTGACGGCGAAACCGAGTTGGGCTGCCTGTGCATCGAAAACATCTCCAGCAATTTTCAGAACATGGCCTTTCTGGAATCGTTCAGCGGCTTTCTGGTCGGCGAGTGGAAAAAACGCCGGCTGATGGAAAGCATCCTGTATGCCGGCAGCCATGACGCGTGGACCGGACTGTACAGCCGCAGCAGCTATGAAAAATACCTCCGAGACTATGACGCCAACGCGGTTTCCTCGCTGGGCGTCATGACGGCCAACCTGAACAACCTCAAAGGCATCAACAGTACGCGCGGCTTTCAGACCGGAGATCATTACATCAAAAAATTCGCGTCCATTCTTCGCGATGTGTTTTTGGATCAGGGGCTGCTGTTCCGGATCAACGGCGACGAGTTTGTGGCCCTGGCCGAGGACATGCCGCTTGAGGACTGGGACGGGAAAGTGGCGGAAGTCGGGAGCCGGGTGGAGGAATTCGGGCATTTCAGCGCGGCCGTGGGAGCCGCCTGGGACAATGCGGAAAAGGACGTGGACCGGCTGCTGGAACTGGCGGGCCAGTTCATGAAGGTGGAAAAACGGCGTTATTACGATTCGGGCAGGGGCGGCGTGGACAGCGAGCGCCGGGCCGTGCTGCACGAATTGCTCGCTTCGCTGGAAAAGCGGGAATTTGAAATTTTTCTTCAGCCGAAGGTGGAGCTCCGGAACCGGACGCTGACCGGCGCGGAAGCCCTGATCCGGTACCGGGACAAGACGGCGGGCCTCGTTTCGCCCGCCCGGTTCATCCCTTCTCTGGAAAAAAACAGCCTGATCCGTTACGTGGATCTGTTCGCCTTTGAGGAGGTCTGCCGCCTGCAGGAAAAATGGAAACGACGGGGTTTCGTCTGTCCGGCGCTCTCCGTGAATTTTTCCCGCCTGACCCTGCTTGAACGCGACATCGTGTCCAGCATGGAAACGATTCTGGCCCGGTACGACGTGTCGCGCCGCAACCTGGAAATTGAAATCACCGAAAGCCTGGCCGATCTGGGCAAAGGCTTGCTCCACCAGGCTGCCGGGAATCTGTACAACGCCGGATTTTCCATTTCGCTGGACGACTTCGGCACCAAGTACACCAATCTTTCCGCGCTGGGCGACATTGATTTTCATGTGCTCAAGCTGGACAAAAGCCTGATCAGCTCGCTCCGCTTGCAGAAACGCAAGCGGATTATTCTCAAGAACGTCATCCGGATGTGCCGCGACATGCGGATTGAAGTGATTGCCGAAGGCGTGGAAAATGAGGAGCAGGAACACATTTTGCGCGAACTCGGCTGCGGTTTGGGCCAGGGATTTCTCTACGACAGGCCCATGCCCGTGGCGGAGTTCGAGGCAAAGTACCTGGGCGGGCCGCCGCTTGCGGGAAGCGACTGAGCGTGCCCCGGGGGCTGCCGTGGCGCAACCGCCGATTGGCAGCGGGATTTTCCGGCCGGCAGGGGGAATGGCGTTTTTTGCGCGGAATCAGTCCAGCAGGCCCAGCAGGCGCGCCACCCGCTGCTCGTTGAGGCCGGAGTGGACCTGAATCAACTCCTGGCTTTGCAGGGCGGCCTTCTCTTCCACCTGGGCCAGGGTCTGAGAAACTTCTTCCATACCGGGCAGATGGGGCGTGACCGGAGCGCATTCTTCCGGAGAGGGCAGCTCGGGCGCAGCGGCTTCGGCGGCTGCGCCAGCCGTTTCCGCCGGGCGGGCGGGGAGCATGGTGTTGACCCGCTCCTGAAAAGTGGGGAAATACGGTCCCAGATCATTATTGCGAAAGCGAAATTCCAGTTCCATGCGCTTGTGCTCCTTCTTGCTTGCGGGCCGGACCAGGGGAAGCCCGGACACGAAAAAACGCGGACGTCGGAAAATTTGACCGTCCGCGTTTTTATCAGCAAGAAATATGCCGAAAACACGCTGTGCGGAGCGCGACCCCGCTTTATTTTCTGTGGGGCTTCAGTTCTTCCAGAAAGCCTTCCGGCACCTCAAAGCCCAACTCGCGCGCCTTGTCCGCGGCCTCGATGGCCTGGTCGTATTCCTTGAGGTCAAAGAGGGCCAGGGCCAGATTGTTCCAGGCCGGGGCAAAGCCCGGTTCCTGGGCCAGCAGATCCCGGCAGGTTTCCTCACAGGCCTTGAAGTCGCCCTTCATGTAATAGGCCGTGGACAGGGCGTTCTTGGCCTGCACGAATTTGGGGTCCCATTTCAGGGCCTTGCGCAGGGCGGTGATGGCCTTGTCCGGCTCGCCGCGCTGGAGGTGCACAAAAGCGATGTTGCTCCAGGGAATGGGGAATTTGGCCCGGCAGTTGGCGGCTTCCTCGTTGTAGCGCAGACAGCCTTCGAGGTCGCCGCGTTCAAGGCAGATGCCGCCCAGCTGCACATAGGCTTCGGCCAGGTGCGGAGAATTGCGCACCGCGTTGAGCAGCGCTTCCTCGGCGGCCACAAAATCGCGCTTGGTCAGCAGGGCCAGACCCAGGTTATAGTAGTGGGTGGCGCATTGCTCGTTGGCCTCAATTTCCTTTTTGAGGTCCGCGATATATTCGTCCAGATCGTCGTAGCGCTCTTTCATTCGATATGCCCTTCTTTTTTCAAAAGATCGTGGTACCAGAGGCAGAAGTCAAAAATGCCCTGGTATTTTTCGTCCTTGTTGACCACGCCCAGGGCGCATTCCATGGCGCCCTTGCCGTAATCATTGCTGTACGGCCCTTTCCGGGCCGCCTCACGCAGAAATTCATTGACCAGCTGCTGGGTGGTGCGCTTGCTCACATCCATGCGCAGATCCAGCGGATCGTTGGGCTTCTGGAAGGGATCCCAGGTTTCATAGCCGATGCGGTCCACGAACTTGCGGCGGCGCGGATTCATTTTTTCGTAGATCTCGCGCTTGAGCTTTTCCTGTTCGTCCGTGAGCGTCTGCGGCGTGCCGTCGCGGAAAACAGTGGCCGGAATGCTGTCGAACATGGGGGCCTAATCCTCGGGTTTGGCCGGGCCGATGCCCAGATATGCCTCGTCGTAGCGGGTGAGCAGAGCCATGGACAGGGGCACGTAAACTTCGTGCAGCTCCGTGAAGCGGGATTCCACGGTTTCGGCCACCTCCCGGCTGAGTTCCTCAAGCCGGGCCTGGATTTTGTCCAGATGCACGGTGGGGTAGGCTTTGCCCTTTTCAAAGGCCGAAAAGCCGCAGACGTGTCCCTGCCCGGCAATGGCTGTGGGCACGCCGTACAGGCGGCAGGTGATGGGCCGCGCCGCGTAAAGCAGACAGCGGTCCTCCTGGTCCAGCAGGGGACAGCGCAGCCGGGCCTGGGCGGCCTGGGCCATGATGGCCTCCGGGCTTTCCCCGTCTTTTTCGGCGCGGAACAGTTCCCGCTTCAGGCGGGTGAGACGACGGTCGCTTTCCGAGGCGCGGGTGAGGATGTCCGAACGCTCCGGCCCGTGGGCGAAAGCCGCCTCAAAGGCGCGGTTCAGGTACATGGCCTCCACCAGCGAGAGATCAAACAGGGCGTGGCAGCAGTCGCTACAGCCTTCCTTGCAGGTCACGCAACCGGGCTGCGCCTCGCGCACGCGCGCGAACAGGGCGTCGGTCTCGGCCCGCAAGGTTTCGTAGCGGGAAAATATGGGGCTCAGATCGGGGATCATGGCTTTCCTACGACAACGCGGACGGGTTACAGCAGTGCCGCCAGACGCACACACGCCCGGCGGCACTGTGGAAAGAACAAATGTTCCGTAAACGGGTCAGCAACGGAATGCCGCGTGGGCATTGCACCGTTAACTAGGCTTCTTCAACAGTGATGGCGCTGGTTTCGCAGACTTCCACACAGGATTCGCAGCCGAGGCATTCTTCGGCGTTCACGGGTTCGGACTTGCCGTCCTTGATTTCATAGACTTCCACAGGGCAAACGTCCACGCATTCGCCGCAACCCACGCATTTGTCGTTATCAACACTCACATTGTAGCCCATTGTTTCCTCCCAAAGTAACTTTGTGTTCTGCTTGATGCAGGGGCGGCTGGAAACCGCTTGTGAAAGGGATAGCTTCAGCCCTTGGCCCTGTCAAGTGCCTCCGGTCTTTTTGCCCGGTCCGGCCCATGCGGGCTTCGCCATACAAATAAAGCCGTTGCGCCTTTTGGCAAGGGCGGCCTGCCGCCGGGCTCAGAGCACCAGACGCGCGTAGTAGCCCCGGCCGTCGCGCACCACCTGCAAAAGCACCTGTCCGGCGAGGCGCTCTTTGCGGAAGGCCTGGAGCAGCTCGGCCATATTTTTGATCCGCGCGCCGCCCACGCCGGTGATCACATCACCCTTGCGCAGAAAGGCGGCCGGACCGTCGGGGCGCACACTCTGGATGACCGGACCCTGCCTGGATTCCCGCACGCCCAGACCCCAGCGGCGTTCCATGAGTTTTTGGGCCGTGGCGTCGTCAAAGGGCGCGGGCGTCACGTCCAGAGTGATATTCTTTTCACCCCGGCGCAGGCTGAGGCGCAGGCTTTCTCCGCCGGTCTGGTTGCGCAGCACATTGATGTAGTCGCGCCGGTCGCGCACGGGTGTGGCATTGATGCTTTCAATGATGTCGCCGGGCGTGATGCCCGCCTTGGCCGCCGGCGTGCCCTCAAAGACCGCGCCCACCAGCACGCCGCGCGCCTCCCGCAAGCCCAGGGCCATGGCCATGCGGCTGTCCAGATCTTCGGCCATAAGTCCCAGCCAGAGCGGAGCCACCCGACCCTGGCCCATGAGGTCGGCCATGACCCGGCGGGCCTTGTTGATGGGAATGGCGAAGCCGATGCCCTCGGCCCGGGCGTCCACGGCGGTGTTGATGCCGATGAGTCCGCCCTCGATGTTCAGCAGCGGGCCGCCGCTGTTGCCGGGATTGATGGCCGCGTCGGTCTGGATCAGATCCGTGAACACGCCGCCGTCGTTGCGGATGGTGCGGCCCAAGGCCGAAACCACGCCCGTGGTCACCGTATGGTTGAAGCCGAAGGGGTTGCCGATGGCGATGACGGTTTCGCCGGGCATGATGTCGGCGGAGTCGCCCAGACGCACGGCGGGAAGGTCGCGCGCGCCTTTGATTTCCAGCACGGCAATGTCGAAATCCGGTTCCGCGCCTTTGACCGTGGCGGGAAATTCGCGCCCGTCCAGCAGATGGACCATGACTTCGTCGCCGCCCGCGATGACGTGGGCGTTGGTCAGCACCAGACCCTTTGGGCCGTCCACAATGACGCCGGACCCCAGGCTGACGCGCTTCTGCCGTCCGGGCCGCGCGCCGGGAAAGCCGTCAAAACCCGGAAAACCGGGGCTGAAGCCGGGGCCGAAAAAGCGTTCCAGAGGTGAGACGCGCTGCCCTTCAATAATGTGGGTGCTGGTGATGTTGACCACCGC
Source organism: Desulfovibrio porci (assembly GCF_009696265.1). NCBI lineage: Bacteria > Pseudomonadati > Thermodesulfobacteriota > Desulfovibrionia > Desulfovibrionales > Desulfovibrionaceae > Desulfovibrio > Desulfovibrio porci. The sequence continues at coordinate 63,502 of NZ_VUMH01000004.1, read as the reverse complement.
CGGGGCCACGGCCTGCACGGCGCGGACCACCGGGGTCATACGCGGACTGTCCGGTGCGGGAGCGGCCGGGCTCCCGGCGGGGAACCCGGCCAGCAGGCAGAAAAGAAGCAGAAAACCACGGACGCTCTGGGCTGCAAAATTGGGCATGATTACCTTCCGCAATACATTTCAGCGCCCGGCCGGATCTGTCCCGATCCGTTCCTGGCCGCCTCGAAGGAAGCGGGGGCTGCGGCCGCGCGTTGTTCGATCCGAACCGTTTCGACCACAGGAACAGCGTGCGCTGCCAGCGCGCCCCGGATGGGCAGACCCACCAGGGCGGTGAGCAGACAGAACAAGAAGAAAAGAGCCGCCCTGCGGGCGTTGCGAGCTATATTGTACATAATTCACCTCGTCAGATAAAGTCCCGCCGCCTCAATAAACCCGGCCGGGCGGCGGTGTAAGCGGCATGTCCGGTTATGGAAGCATTGCCGATCTGTTTGCTAGGTAATTATCATTCCCGGCTTGTAAAGACCTTGCGTCGCCGTCCCGTACAGGCTACAAACCGCCAATGGACAAGAAAATCAGTTTCACTCAGGCCGAATTGGAACGGCTTTTTCCAGGACTGCGCATTGAGCGTCCGCGCCGGGAGGATCTGGACGCGGCCCAGGCCCATCTGGACAATCTGACCAAGCCGCGCGGCAGTCTGGGGCGGCTGGAGGAACTGGCCCGGCGTCTGTACGCCATGCGCCGTGGCGAACTGCCGCTTTCCGTGAGTCCGGCCCTGATGCTGACCGTGGCCGGGGACCACGGCGTGGCCGCCCAAGGCGTTTCGCCCTTTCCCCAGGCCGTGACCAGGCAGATGGTCATGAATTTTCTGCACGGCGGCGCGGCGGTCAACGTGCTCTGCCGGTGCGGCGGCCTGGATTTGCGGGTGGTGGACGCCGGTTGCGCGGGCGGGCCGTTCACGCCGCATCCCATGCTGCTGGACCGGCGTCTGGGCGACGGCACGGCGGACATGAGCCGTGGCCCGGCCATGAGCCGCGAGACCTGCCTGAACGGTCTGCGCCGGGGCGTGGATCTGGCCGCCGAGGCGGCCGGGCGGGGCTACCGCTGCCTGGGCACGGGAGAAATGGGCATTGCCAACTCCACAGCGGGCACGGCCCTCTATTGCGCCCTGCTGGGCCTGGACCCGGACGCGCTCACCGGTCCCGGCGCGGGTTCCGATCCTGCCATGGTCCGGCACAAGGCGGGCATCGTGCGCGAGGCCCTGCGGGTCAATGCGTCCCTGCTGGCCTCCGGCGATCCGGTGGATATTCTGGCCGCCGTGGGCGGCTTTGAGATCGCCGTGATGAGCGGCATCATGCTGGGCGCGGCGGCGCAACGGCTGCCCGTGCTGGTGGACGGCTTCATCTGCAGCGCGGCCTATGCGGCTGCTCTGGCCATCTGCCCGGCCCTGGCCGACTATGCCGTGCTTTCCCACGCCTCGGCCGAACCGGGGCACAGCCCGGCGCTGTCCAGGCTGGCCCATGACGGAGCCGCCCCGGATGGCGGCGGGGAACCCCTGCTCCATCTGGGCATGCGCCTGGGCGAAGGCACGGGCGGGGCCCTGGCCTATCATCTGCTGCGCGGCGCGGCGGCCATATATAATGATATGGCCACCTTTGACGCGGCGGGCGTGACGGCCACCGAAGCGGACAGGACGGCGTAAATGGCGGCCTGTGAAGCTCCCGTGAGCGGCGCGATCAGCGCGGTTGACGCGACCGGCGCGGCCGACGCGACGCCCCTACTGGCGCTGGACGGCGTGAGCCGCCGCTTTACGGTGCGGCGCGGCTGGTTCGGGGAGCAACGGGAGCTTACCGCCGTGGATGGCGTGAGCCTCGGCCTGCGCCGCGGCGAAAGTCTCGGTCTGGTGGGTGAATCCGGCTGCGGCAAATCCACGCTGGGGCGTCTGGTCTGCGGTCTGCTGGCTCCTTCCGCGGGCCGGGTGCTGCTGGAGGGCAGGGCGTTGCCCCCGGCCGGAGCGGACAGCTGGGCCGCCGGGCGCATCCAGATGGTTTTTCAGGATCCTTTTTCCTCGCTCAATCCGCGTCTTTCCGTGCGGGCTTCCGTGGCCGAACCCCTGGCCGCCCGGAGTATGCCCCGCGCCGAGCGCCGCCGTCTGGCCGACGAAATGCTTGCCACCGTGGGCCTGAAAGGGGTGGGCGGACGGTATCCGCATGAATTTTCCGGCGGCCAGCGCCAGCGTATCGCCGTGGCCAGGGCGCTGGTCACCAGCCCGGACGTGATCGTCTGCGACGAGCCGGTTTCAGCGCTGGACGCCTCTGTGCAGGCCCAGGTGCTCAATCTGCTGTGCGACGTGCAGGAGCGCTTCAGCCCGGCCTATCTCTTCATCTCGCACGATCTGGCGGTGGTGGGCTTCATCTGCCCGCGTATTATGGTCATGTATCTCGGGCAGGTGGTGGAGGAGGCCCCGCGTGAACGGCTGTTCGCGGGCGCGGCCCATCCTTACAGCCAGGCCCTGCTGGCGGCCATGCCCACGGGCATGGCGGGAGAGCGCGGCGTGGAGTCCCTGCCGCAGGCCCTGGAAGGGGAACTGCCCAGCCCGCTCAAGCCGCCGTCAGGCTGCCGTTTTCATCCGCGTTGCCCCAAAGCCGTGGAAATCTGCCGCCGCGAAGCCCCGGCCTGGAAGGATCTGGCTCCCGGCTGGCGGGCGCGCTGTCATCTGCTGTGAATGAAAAACCCCGCTTTTGGCGGGGTCTTAAGGCTCTGCGGCTGTATGCTGTCTCCGCGCGGACCTATCTCTCGAAATAGGTGTAGCCGCGCAGACCGTCCTCAAAAGCCTGCATGACGGCGAAGCGCTCGCTGGGCGAGATGCGGCCCTGGCGCACGGCCTGTTCGGCGGTGCTGCGCAAATCTTCAAGGATGCGGCGCGGGTCGTATTCCACGTAGCTCAGGATGTCGGCCACGGAGTCTCCGCGAATTTCACGCACGTATTCGTAGCTGCCGTCTTCCGAGGCGCGGATGGAGACCACGTTGGTGTCGCCCATCAGGTTATGCAGGTCGCCCAGCGTTTCCTGATAGGCTCCCACCAGAAAGACGCCCAGATAATATTCCTCGCCGTCGCGCAGGGGATGCAGGTCCAGGGTGGACTTCATGCCCTGCGGGTCGATGAAGTGGTCGATGCGGCCGTCGGAATCGCAGGTGATGTCCGAAATAATGCCCTGGCGCGAGGGAAATTCCTTGAGCCGGTGCACGGGCATGATCGGAAAGAGCTGATCAATGGCCCAGGAGTCGGGCAGGGACTGGAACACGCTGAAGTTGCCGTAATAAATGTCCGCCAGGCTTACGTCGATGTCCGCCAGGTCGCGCGGCACGTTCTTGAGCCGGGTTTTCTCCTGGGCGATGCGCATGATGATGGCCCAGAAAAAGCGCTCGGCCAGAGTGCGCTGGCGCAGGTTGACCCGGCCCGTGGAAAAGAGCTGGCGCATTTCGTCGCGGTAATAGATGGCGTCGTTGTAGCATTCCTGAAGATTGCGCAGGGAAATGCCGGAGAGCACCTCGCGCAGGTTGCGTACGGGCTCCGGCGCATCCTCGGGCAGCTCGTCGGGCAACTGCACTTCCTCCACCACGCTGACATCCAGAATATTGAAGAGCAGCACCGAATAATAGGCCACCGTGGCCCGGCCGGATTCGGTGATGATGTGCGGGTGCGGCACCTGCTCCTCATCCAGGATGCTCATAATGGCTTCCACCACGTCCGCGCAGTATTCGTCCAGATTGTAGTTGCGCGAGGAAACGTAATTGGTGTGCGAGCCGTCGTAATCCACGGCCAGACCGCCGCCCAGATCCAGATAGCCCATGGGCGCGCCTTCCTGCACCAGACCCACATAGAGGCGCGCGCCTTCCATGACCCCGGTGCGGATGTCCCGGATGTTGGAGACCTGGGAACCCAGGTGGTAGTGCAGCAGGCGGAAGCAGTCCAACATGTCGTGGGCTTTGAGTGTGTCCACCACGTCGACGATCTGGGCCGGGGACAGGCCGAAGGTGGAGCGCTCCCCGCCGGAATCCGTCCAGTGCCCGCCCGCTTTGACCGCCAGCTTGGCCCGCACGCCGAGGTTGGGCCGTACGCCCAGAGCCTTGGCGCGCTCCAGCAGCACGTCCAGCTCGCCGGGCATTTCCAGCACGAAAAAGACGTTGAAGCCCAGGCGCAGGGCCTGAAGCCCCAGGTCGATGAATTCCTCGTCCTTGTAACCGTTGCAGACGATGCAGGCCTCGGTGTCGCGCATCAGCGAGACGGCGGCGATCAATTCTGCCTTGGAGCCCACTTCCAGCCCGTGGTGGTAGCGCGCGCCGAACTGGGCGATTTTTTCCACCACCTGCTGCTGCTGGTTGACCTTGATGGGGAACACGCCCCGGTACTCGCCGGTGTAGCCCAGATTTTTGATGGCCTTGCGGAAGGACTCATGGATGCTGGCAATGCGCGAGTCCAGAATGTTTTCCACCCGCAGGAGCACGGGCATGTCGTAGCCGCGCTCATGCAGACCGGCGATGATTTCCGGCAGGGGAATCTGCGGGCCTTTGGGACCCTGCGGGCAGACGATCACCTCGCCCTCGTCCGAAACATTGAAATAGCCGGCGCCCCAGTTGCGGATGCCGTAAAGTTCGATGGAATCTTCCACCCGCCACTGCTGCAATGCGCGGTTTTTGGCCAACGTGTTCTCCTTGAGTGCCGCCGCCCGGCGGGAAACAATGAGGGCATGCGCCCCGAAGCCGCGCCATTATGCCGTGAAAACGCGCAAAGTCAATGTGAGCGGGCGTTGCGGCCTCCGGGCGGTTCCGGCCTCCCGCATGTCCGCACTTGACGAAGGGCGGGGCATGCTTCACTTTTAAAAGTATATGTCGTCGGCATGTGGCCGCAATCCGTTTTGAGGACGATTATGAGACATTTTCCGTACAGTTGTTTGTTGTTGCCGCTGCTGGCGGTTCTGTTGACCGCCTGTTCGGGCGACGACGGCAAGACCGGCGGCCCGCCGCCCGCGCCCGTGCATGTCCGGCCCGTGGCGCGCGCCGACGTGCCGCGTCTGCTGCATGTGGTGGGCAATGTCAAGGCTTCGGCCACGGTGGGGGTCAAACCCAGGGTCACGGGCGAGATCCAGGAAATCCATTTCAGGGAAGGTCAGGACGTACGGGAAGGGGATCCGCTGATCGGCATTGATCCGCGTCCCTTTGAGGCCGCATTGCGCGAAAAGCGCGGTCTGCTGGCCAAATCCCAGGCCCAGTTGAGCAAGGCCAACGACGACATGCGCCGCTACGGCAAGCTGGTGGGCGGCGGCTATGTGAGCCGCGAGGCCTACGAGCAGACCGCCACCGAAGCGGCGGCCCTCAAGGCCACGGTGCAGTCGGACAAGGCCGCCGTGGAAAGCGCGGCCCTGGATCTTTCCTACTGCACGGTGACCGCGCCCATCAGCGGTCGGGTGGGCGCTCTCAATGTGGACAAGGGCAATATGGTCAAGACCACGGACGACACGCCCGTAGTGACCATCGACACGCTCTCGCCCATCTATGTGAATTTTTCCGTGCCCGAGGCGCATCTGCCGGTGATTCTGGAGCGCATGCGCCAGGGCAAGGTGTCCATCAGGGCCACACCCACGGGCGGAACAGTGGAAAGCGGCCTGCTGACCCTGGTGGACAATACCGTGGACACGCGCACCGGCACCATCCGCCTGCGCGGCACGTTTGAAAATTCTGACCGCCGCCTCTGGCCCGGCCAGTTTGTGGAAGTGGAACTGCCTCTGGGCGTGGCGCGGCAGGCATTGACCGTGCCCAGCCGCGCCGTGCAGTTTGGCCGCGAGGAATCCTACGTCTATCTGGTCGGCAAGGATGATCGCGCCGTGTACCGCAAGGTCAAGGTGCTCTTCGAGCATCAGGGCGTCAGCGTGGTGGAGGGCGAACTGGCCGAAGGCGACCGGGTGGTGGTGGACGGCCAGGTGCGGCTGGCGCCGGGTCTGGCGGTGCAGGTTCTGGAATAACATCCGCGCCGGATTTTTTATCCGCCGTCCGCATCAGTTTCCAGAACCCGGCAGAGCGCCGCGCCGTTGCTCGCACCGGCCACGGCCCTGCAAAAGGCCGCCGCCTGTTCTTCCGGCAGGCTGAGGCGCAACCGGGCCTCGGCCTGGTAATCCTCATCCGCGATCTTGGCCTCAAAGGCGGGCAGAAGGCGGCGCAACGCGTCCAGGTGGGCGTAGCTCACGGTGCATTCCAGCCGGGACAGCGGCACTTGTTCGGCCAGGGCCAGACCTGTCAGATTTTCGCGTACCGAGTCCTGATAGGCCCGAACCAGCCCTCCGGTACCCAGCTTGACCCCGCCGAACCAGCGCGTCACCACTACGCAGATCTCCCCGATGCCGCAGTGCAGCAGCACTTGCAGCATGGGCCGCCCGGCCGTGCCGTGGGGTTCGCCGTCGTCGGAGGAGCCGATCCGCGCGGTGTGGCCCGGCGCACCCGCGGCATAGGCCCAGCAGTTGTGGGTGGCGTCGGCGTTGGCCCGGCGGATGGATTCCACAAAAGCCCGCGCGGCCTCCGGTCCCGGCGTATGGGCGCATTGGGCCAGAAAGCGGCTGCGGCGGATGAGCAGCTCCGTGCAGTGGGGCCGGTCCGGCCCGGCGGCGGGGATGGGATAACGCGCCATTGCTATGTTCCGTTTTCCGCCGGGCAGAATTCGTGGATGCAGGCCGCGGCGTTGGGAAGTGCCACAGGTGGAATGTCCCCGGCCCTGCAACAGGCGCGGCGGTAAAAGCCGCCTTCCGGATGGGAAACGAGCGCGAAATGCGCGATTACTGCCTCGGCGTTCATCGTTAGTTCAGTAACGTCCAATGCCCGCCGGGGCAATGGAAAAATTTATTTTATAAAACAAATTATATAAATAGGTTATGAGGTAAACGCAAATTTCTCTCGGCAAATGCCCAAAAAAGGCTTTACAAGACCGGCGGCTTTTTATAAACAGGAATCGTTCCTGCTAATGGAAGCAACAAAATTTCACATACGCTAAAGGAGAGAACAATGAGCAAGACCCAGGAAAATCTGATGGCCGCCTTTGCAGGCGAGTCCCAGGCCAATCGTAAATACCTCGCTTTCGCCCAGGTGGCCGACAAGGAAGGCATGCCGCAGGTCGCCAAGCTGTTCCGCGCCGCCGCCGCCGCTGAGACCATCCATGCGCACGCGCACCTGAAAAACGCCGGCAAGATCGGCGACACGGCCGCCAATCTGCAGTCCGCCCTGGAAGGCGAGACCTACGAATTCACCAAGATGTACCCCGAAATGATCAAGGACGCCCAGGCCGAAGGCAAGACCGCTGTGGCCAAGTACTTCGAATTCGCCAACAAGGTGGAAGAAGTGCACGCCAACCTGTACAAGAAGGCGATTGCCGATCCTTCCGGCCTTGCCAATGTGGACTATTATGTCTGCAAGATCTGCGGCTACACCCACGAAGGTCCCTGCGACGCCTGTCCCGTGTGCGGCGCCGGCGCGGCGGCTTTCTTCAAGGTGGAAGAGTGCTGCAAGTAGCCTGACCCGCGCGACGGAGCCATGCCGCTTTTGGGGGCGGCGTGGAAGCCGGGTTGCGACTGTGATGGTTGGAGGGGCCGCCGCAAGGCGGCTCCTTCAGGCTGCAGACAAAGTCGGCAGCCCCGAAAATCAGGAGTAGGTCGCGGCTTTGCCGCGCCGTTACGCGACTGATTTCCGTGCCTTTCCGCCCGGCGGCTCTGTCGCCGTCGGTGGCGCAAACCGCGCGAAGCGGGGTTTGTCATCACGCTGGAGGGGCCGCCGCAAGGCGGCTCCTTTCTTGTTGGCGCGGGCCGCGCGCCGGGCGGCCGCAACGCCTTCGGCATTGCATTTTGGGCTGAAAAGAGTCAGTATCCGCTTGATGTTTTTTGCAGCCATCGGCGCTGTTGGCGCAACAAGACCAGATTGGCGTTGAAACGGCATCCCGTTTCAAAACCGGCGTTATCTGCGGTCGGCGGAAAATGTGGTTTTCCCGTGGCTGCGGGTAGGGGCGTCGCCGTTCAGCGCCGCCGGGCGGTGCGTATGTTCAATGCGGAACCGCTTGTTATCAACAACTGACGGCGACGCGGGCGTCCGTCCGCTTTCCCGCTTCCCGGCTTCTGCCTCGGGAGAGCGGGTTTATGTATATCGCCGTGGAGGCCTTCTTATGCGTGTTTTTGTCCGCTCCTGCATTTTTGCGCTTCTTCTGGTTCTGTGCGGCCTGAGCGCGGTCCAGACCGCCGATGCGGCGGCCAAAAAAGAACCCGCCAAGGAAGCCCCCAACAAATTCGAAGCGTTGAAACGCTTCAGCCAGGTGCTCGACCTGGTGGAACGCTATTACGTGAAGGATGTGACCCAGACGGACCTGATCAACGGGGCCGTCAAGGGCATGCTGCAGGGCCTTGACCCGCACTCCACCTTCATGAATACGGAAGAATACAAGGAAATGCAGGAAACCACCTCCGGCGAATTCTTCGGGGTGGGCATTGAAATTTCCATGGAGAACGGCCAGGTCGTGGTGGTGACGCCCATTGAGGACACCCCGGCCTTCCGCGCGGGTCTCCAGTCCGGCGACGTGATCCTGTCCATCAACGGCCAGCCCACGCAGGAGCTTTCGTTGCAGGAAGTCGTCTCGCGCATCCGGGGAGCCAAGGGCACGGAAGTGGAGCTGACCGTCCTGCACAGCGACGCCAAGACCCCGCAGACCGTGCGCATCGTGCGCGACGCCATTCCCCTGATCAGCGTCAAGTCCAAGAAGCTGGACGACGGCTACTACTGGGTGCGCCTGACCCGCTTCTCCGAACGCACCACCGAGGAACTCAAGGAAGCGCTCAAGGATGCGGAAAAGGAAAGCAAGGCCACGGGCGGCCTCAAGGGCATTGTGCTGGATCTGCGCAACAATCCCGGCGGCCTGCTGGACCAGGCGGTCAGCGTGTCCGACATCTTCCTGCAAAAGGGCGTGATCGTTTCCATCAAGGGCCGTCGTGACAACACTGACCGTGTCTACGAAGCCAAAAAACAGTCCGACGACGTGCGCGTGCCCATGGTTGTGCTGGTCAACGCCGGTTCGGCCTCGGCCTCGGAAATTGTGGCTGGCGCGTTGCGCGACCAGAAGCGCGCCCTGATTCTGGGCGAACGCTCCTTCGGCAAGGGGTCGGTGCAGAACATCATTCCGCTGTCCGACGGCTCCGGCCTCAAGCTGACGGTGGCCCTGTACTATACGCCCAACGGCAGTTCCATTCAGGCCGAGGGCATCGTGCCCGACCTGGAAGTGGTCTTTGAACCGCCGCGCACCGAGGACAAGGATAACCCGCGTTTCCTCCTGCGCGAGCAGGACCTCAACCGCCATCTGGAAAACGGCAAGGACAAGAAGGGCGGCCAGAGCAAGGCCAAAAAAGACGAGGGCAAGGAGCAGCTGGCCCGCGACAATCAGCTGCGCATGGCTCTTCAGGTCGTGAAAAGTCTGCCCAAGATGCGGGAGATTCAGAATTAGGCGGCGTTGTCTTCGTCCCCGCAGCCGGGGATGAGGCCCGCCGGACGGCATAGCCCAGCGTGTACGATAAAGAAAGAAACGGCAGCCCCCTGACCGGCCCCCTCGGGTCCGGCGGGGGGCTGCGTGCTTCCAGCCGCCTGGGGCTGGGCGGCCTGGTCTGGCTGTTGTGCTCCCTGGTTTTTTCGCTCTGGTTGGGCGATGGGCTCAACGTGCCGGACGTTGCGGAACGGGGCGGCCCCGCCGCTTCTGACGCCCGGATCGACGCCGTCGGCCGTCAGGCGGCGCCGCCAATGGGCGAGCGGGAAGCCCGGCTCGCACTGGCCGGGCTGGACGCGCTGGTCATCCGGACGCTGCCCCAGGCCCTGCCGTTCGCCCGCTGGCGGCGCGAGGAAGAACTGCCGCCGGGCGTCGCGGACGCGGGCGCGCGCCGGTATCGGATCACAGGACGCTGCGCGCCGTTGCGCCTGGCCGTGGCGCTGCTGGAAAAGCTGCATCCGGCGACGACTTCGGACTTTTCCGCCCTGTCCGCCGCCGGGCGGGACGCTTTGCGTCCTCGTCTGGCCTGGACGGATGAGGGCGTGCTGGAAATCCGCCTCAACGGGCGGTTGAGCCACAGTTTCTATTTCCCCGGCCGGGAGCGGGAACTGGCCGACCTGGCCCGGCCCATGCCCACAGCCGCGCTGGTTCTGGTCATAGATGATCTGGGCCGGAGCCTGGAAGCCGCCGAAGCCCTGGCCGCCCTGCCTTTTCCCGTGACCCTGGCCGTCTGGCCGCTCGCGCCCAAAACCGGCGCGACAGCGGCCCTGGCCGGACAGATGGGTCTGGATTGTCTGGTGCATCTGCCCATGGAGCCCTTGCCGCGCGCCGACGGCTCCCGTCCCAAACCCGGACCGGGCGCGCTGTTCGCGGATATGAGCCCGCAGGCTCTGGCCGCCGTGCTGGAACCCGACCTGGCCGCCGCGCCCACGGCACTGGGCCTGAATAATCATATGGGTTCCCGCTTCACGGGCAGCGCCTCCGCCAGCCGTTTGCTCTGCGCGCAACTGGCCGGGCGCGGTTTTGTTGTTCTGGACAGCCTGACCCAGCCCCATTCCCGGCTGGCGGAGGCGGCCCGCGCCGCCGGACTGGTCAGCGTGAGCCGGGCTGTTTTTCTGGATACGCGCCGGGAAAGCTCCGCTGTTCTTGCCGCCCTGGACGCGGCGGCGGCCAGGGCGCGCTCCGCCGGTTTTGCCGTGGCCATCGGCCATCCCTATCCGGAAACGCTCAGCGCGTTGCGCCGCTGGCAGGACAAGGCCGCTACGCCCGTCGTTCCCTTGCGCCGCCTGGTCTGGCATCTGGCGCAACGCCAGGCGGCGCGGGACGCGCGCGGCCGCTGATTTTTTTGAACGGTATATCAAGGAGAAAACCATGCAGGACACCCTTGCCATCATCAAGCCGGACGCCGTGGCGCGCGATCTTGCCGGGGAAATCCTGGCCGCCGTGCAGGCCGCCGGACTCCGCATCGTCGGTCTGAAAATGCTGCGTCTGAGCAAGGCCCAGGCCCAGGGCTTTTACGCCGTGCACGCGGAACGCCCCTTTTTTGACAGCCTGACGGATTATATGGCCTCCGGGCCGGTGGTCTGCGTCGCGTTGCGGGGCGAGGACGCTGTGGCCCGCTACCGGGCGCTGATGGGCGCCACAAATCCGGAGCAGGCCGAACCCGGCACCTTGCGTCACAAATACGGGCAGAGCCTTGAGGCCAACGCCGTGCACGGTTCCGACGGACCGGACACCGCCGCCGTGGAACTGGCCTTTTTCTTCAACAAACTTGAAATAGTGGAGTGACGTCGTGAAGATCACCACAATAGGCTGCGTGGGCTGCGGCAATATGGGCGGGGCCATTCTCGCCGGTCTGGCGGACAGCCTGCATGCGGGCTATGCGTTCTGCGGCTATAATCGCACGCCGGAACGCATGAAGCCTCTTCTGGAAAAGGGCGTGACGGCCAAAGCCGACGCCCGTGCCGTGGCGGAAGATTCGCATATTGTCATTCTGGCGGTCAAACCCTACCAGGCGGCCGCCGTGCTGGCGGAGATGCGCCCGAAGCTCGGCGCCGACAAGGTGCTGGTGTCCGTGGCGGCGGGCATCAGTTTGAAAAGCCTGCGTGAGGCCGCCGGTGACCGGTGCGCGGTGGTGCGCTGCATGCCCAACACCCCGGCCCTGGTGGGCAAGGGCGTTTTCGCGTTTTCCTTTGAGGAGGACGCAACGTCGGAGAGCAAAGCCGGGCTGATGGAACTCTTCGGTGCGCTGGGCCTCTGTCTGGAACTGCCCGAAGCCCGCTTTACCGCCTTTTCCGCCCTGATCGGCGCGGGCCCGGCCTATGTGTTCGAGATGATGCAGGGGCTGGTGCAGGCCGGTGTGACCCTGGGCTTTCAACACAAGGAAGCCCGCCGCATGGTGGCCGCGCTCTTTGCCGGTTCGGCGCGCATGGCCGAACTGAATCCCGCTCCGTTGATGCAGCTGCGCGACGAAGTCTGCTCGCCCGGCGGCCTGACCATTGCCGGGGTCAATCAGTTGGACCGCGCGGGCTTGCCGGGGCTTCTGGTGGATGCCGTACTGGCCGCCGATGCGCGCGGCCGGGAAATGGAAAGCTGAACGTCGCGCTGTGAGCCCGACCGCCGGAAGCCGCGCAGGTGAGGGCGGACGGTCTTGCGTCAGATTGCGGGGAATCCGGGTGGACCGGGTTCCCCTTTGCGTTTGTAAGCTGGTTTTTTCCAGCTCAGAGTTGAGGATCGCCCGTCATCGCGTCGTCCTTGAATGCCTTGGCGGCGTCGGTGAGACGTTGCAAGAGCGTCTGCAAGGTTTCTTTCTCCTGCCCGGAGAAACGGCTGGTGACGGCGGCATCCCAGTGGGCCACGACCCGCATGATTCGCGGGTAGAGGTCATAAGCCCGCTGCGTCGGATGGACGGTGGTGGTGCGTTTGTCGTGCGGATTGCTTTCCCGGCGGATGAAGCCGGCCCGCTCCAGCTGCGTCAGGGCGCGCGTCACATTGCTTTTGTTGATGCCGATGCGCTCGGGCAGTTTGTCCTGGGTAATGCCCGGCTCTCTGCACAGCGCGAGGATGAAAAGATACTGGCTTGTATTGATGCCCAACGGCGCGAGCGCCTTGCCGAGATACATGTAGTAGTGGCGGTTGGCCAGTGTGATCCATTTGCAGGTCAGATCCAAAATTGTTTCCTTGGCGCTGGACGGTTTCGCGCGGGGCCGTTCCGCCGTAGCCGGTTGAATCCGCGCTTGACAGAGAAGAGAAAAACACATAACCGTTGCGTCCGCAACAATTTTATGCGCAGGAGATTTGCCATGCCTGATCGCCGCATCCGCCGCCAACAGGCGGCAAACACAGCCAACGTGGGAACATGGAGGACGCTGCGGGAGATCTGCAACCGCAACTTCAGTGTGGTGACGCTGATCAACCTGCTGGTGATGACCGCCTATTATCTGATATTTGTCACCAGCACCGCCTATGCCCGGGATGCCTTCGCTGCAAGCCTGAGCACCGCCGGTTTTACCGCCGGCATCATGGTCATCGGCTGTCTGGTCGGGCGTTTCGTCACCGGTAACTTGCTGTCTATTTTCGGTTGCCGGATGGTTCTTTTCGCCGGGTTGCTGCTGTACGTCGTCAGCATGGCGGGCTTTTTTCTGGTGGATTCCCTGGGCTTGCTGTTGGCGCAACGCTTCTGGGCCGGTGTGGGCGTGGGCGTTATCGGCACGGCCACGGGCACCATTGTGGCCTATGTAATTCCGCAGCGGCACCACGGCTTCGGGGTCAGCCTGTTCAGCATGAGCACGGCTCTGGCCCTGGCCCTGGGGCCGTTTCTGGGCATCACTCTGAGCACGCGCATAGGTTATGCGACGCTGATGTGGGTCAATGTGGGCATCGCCCTGGTCTGCATGCTCATCTTTTTCGGGCTGGCGGCCCTGCCGTCCATGCGCCACCGCCATCGTTCCTTCTTTAGCTTGAACAGCTACATTGACCCGCGCGTGGTGCGCTTTTCCCTCGTGGCCCTGGTGGTCTGTCTGAGCTACGGCTGCGTGCAGGCCTTTATGACCTCTTTCGCCGCCGAGCGCGCCCTTTCCGGTCCGGCCAGCCTGTTCTTTCTGTTGTACGCCGTGGCCGCCCTGGCCACCAGGCCGCTGACGGGCCGCCTGTTCGACACCCGCGGCGAAAACGTCATTTTTTATCCCATCCTGTTGCTGACCGCGCTTTCCCTGATTCTCCTCGCCCGCGCGGAAAGCGGCTGGATGCTGCTGCTGGCCGGTCTGGTGCTCGGTATGGCTTCGGCAACTTCCAGTCCGTGGGGCAGGCCGTATCCCTCTCGCTGGTCTCGCGTTCCCGCTTTGCCCAGGCCACCACGACCTTTTTCATCTTTTTTGATATGGGCATCGGCTTGGGTCCGTATATCTTCGGTTTCCTGGTGCCTTCCGTGGGGTACGGCGGCATGTACCAGGCGCTGGCCTTTACCGTGCTGGCCGCGCTGGGCCTTTACTATATGCTGCATGGGAGGTTTGCGGGTTAGGGCGTATTGACACTATGTTTGCCCCCTGGCTGCGTTGAACTTCGCCTTTTATTCCAGTCGAGTACCATATCTCTGCTGTGCTCATCCGTATGCAGCTTGCTGCAACGGCTGAGGCACGAGCACATTTCTTCCATAAAAGGCTTGTTCTCCTTGCCGGAAACAAAATTCCTGTAGTGTCAACACGCCCTGAGAGATGTTGCTGTATTGCCCATACGCCCTCCGTCTGCGCCGGATTCGCCCCGCGCGAAGGAAACTATCCGGCGGCTGGGCCTTGCCTCCAATAAAGAAAAACCCTTCCGAAATACTTCGGAAGGGTTTTTCTTTATCTCCGCCGTGTCGCGGAAAAAGCTTACTGATCCACCCGTACGTCCAGCGTGTTGCCGTCCTTGGCAAGCACCAGACGGGTGGTGCGCGGTTTTTCCTTGAGGTCGATGACCACGCGGGTCTTGTCACCCATTTTGCCGACGCGCACATTGCTTACCAGGGGGTTGCCGGGCACGCCCGGTGCCTTGATCTGCCACTGGCCCTCCAGGTCAACCACCACGCGCTCGGGATTGCTCAGATTCATGCTCTTGTAACGGAGGGGCGCGTTGCCCGTCAGGCGCACCGTGGCCCCCTTGTCCCGCGCGAAGACCACAAAACGGCTGATGCTGCGTTCACGCGGGGCTGCGGTTTTTTCCGCCTTGGGCTTTTCGGCCTTGGCCTTTTCAGTCTGGGCCGGGCGCTCGTCTTTTTTGGCCTCGGCGCGGGCGGGCGTTCCGCTTTCCGCCTTGGCGGACGGCGCGGGGCGCTCCGCGGCCGGGGGCGGCGTGGACGCGCCCGGATGTTCACGCTCGGCTGTCTGCGGCGCGGGAGCGGCAGGTGAAGCCGGGGGCGTTTGAGCCCGCTCCGGTGTCTGCTCCACGGCGGGCATGGCGGTTTCGGCGTCGTCCCGGGGCAAAGGCGGCAGTTTGGGTTCTTCGCGGGCCGCTTCCGGCGGTGCGGCGAATCCGTTGCGGCCGCCGTCCGCCGGAAGCGGCGGCAGGTCCGCGCCGTTGTCCGGCGTGGTTGGTTGGCTGACTTCCGCCGCCGGGGCCGGGGCGGGTTCAGATTTGCGGCCCAGACGTTCATTGAGCATGATCAGCGCCATGCCCAAGATGCAGACCGCCAGAAGAAGACTGAGAATGACTTTGTTCATGCCGTATGGCTCCTGTCAAAAGGCGAGTTGCTCGCTCTGGTTCAGCGCGTCCGCCGGGGACGGTTTTTGCCGGGCCTGAGCTGTTTTTCTTTCCTGATATGGGCCAGCATCCTGGGATAGAGGGCTTCGCGGGCGTCCAGGCGCATGGCCGTGTGAATGTGCGCGGCGGCTTCGTCATACGCGCCCATGGCGCAGAGGATGCGGGCCAGGTTGAAATGGGCGTGATCGTCCTCCGGGGCCAGTTCCAGAGCCCGCTTGCCGAAAAGCAGGGCCAAGTCCGGCATGGCTGTTTTGCGCAGTTTCGCGCCGAAATCGCGGAACATATGCTTGTGGACGGGCGAAATATTCTCGGTGGCGGCCGCCAGCTGCTCCAGCGCGGTGATGGCGGCCTGCCGCTCGCGCGGGCGCTTCAGGCGCAATAAGGCCTTGCGGAAGTTTTCGCGTAGTGTGATTTCCGTCTGTTTGGCCCGTCGCGCGTTGTCCAGGCCGCTCAGCAGGTCGCCGTCCAGTTCCGGGGCTTTTGACTCGGACTCGGTCGGAGCGGGCGACTCCGGAAGGTCCGCCAGGGCGCGGACGTCCAGCATGGTCATGGGCATGGCCAGAATGGAGGGCTCGGCCCGGAAGTGCGCGGCGAAACGGGCGGCGCTGACGCGTCGCGCCTCCGCCCTGGGCTGGAAGGCGCTGTCCAGTTGTTGCACCGCGTAACCCGCTTCCGCCAGTTCCCAGACGAAAAAGAGCGTCTTGCGGGAGCCGTCCGCCTTGGCCGAGGGCTGAGAGTATACGCCAAGATATTTTGGAGGACGCATGGGCGAAATGTACATTATTTGCGCCGAATGGCAAGATTCCCGGCGCGCCCTTTACGCAGCGGGGGCTTTCGGCTAGCATGGGGAATGCACGAAATGGCTATCGCACAAAGCCTTCTGGCTATGGCAGAGGAAGAAATAGCCCGCCAGAACTGCACCCGTCTGGAAATGGTGCGCGTGGAGTACGGCGCGCTGTCGGGCGTGGTGCCCGAATCGCTGCAATTCGGCTTTGAAACCCTGATCAAGGGCACGCCTCACGAAGGGGCCCGGCTGGAGCTGGTCTGCCTGCCCTTGCGCCTGCGTTGCCCGTTCTGCGGCAAGGTGTTCGGCGGTGAAGGGCAGGATGCCCTCTGGCAGCCGTGCCCCGGCTGCGGCGAGCAGTTCGGACATGTGGTGGAGCAGGGCAAGGAGTTAATTTTGAGCCGCCTGGAAGCCCGCTAGGGCGTGTTTCTAAAGAGTGGTCACCCTGCCCGAGAGCAGGGCCGGAGATGGAAGGAGAAAAACATGCAAATTCCCGTGGTGCGCAACGTCCTGGAAGCCAATGAAAAAATGGCCGCCCATGTGCGGCGGCAGTTGAGCGGCCGCAAAATTCTGACGCTCAATCTGATCAGCTCTCCCGGCGCGGGAAAAACCTCGCTGTTGGAGCGCACCCTGCGCGATCTGGCCGGGGAGTTCCGCATGGCGGTCATCGAGGGCGACCTGCAGACCGACAACGATGCCCGCCGGGTAGCGGCCACCGGCGCGCAGGCCGTGCAGATCAACACTGACGGCGGCTGCCACTTGGACAGCAATATGGTTCTCACGGCGCTGGACAGCCTGGAACTGGACGGCCTGGACATCCTCTTCATTGAAAATGTGGGCAATCTGGTCTGCCCGGTGGAATTCGACTGCGGCGAGGACGCCAAAGTGGCCCTGCTGAGCGTGACCGAGGGCGACGACAAGCCGGAGAAATATCCCCTGCTGTTCAATCTGGCCAAGGCTCTGGTGCTGAACAAGGTGGACCTGCTGCCGCATGTGGACTTCGACATGACGCGCGCCCGTTCCTTCGCCACCAAGCTGAACAAGGACCTCAGCGTGTTCGAGGTCTCCTGCCGCGACGGCGGAGGCCTGGATGCGTGGTATGCCTGGCTGCGCAAGATGCGTGAGGAGAAGAAGGCTTCATAGCTTTTGCTGTCGTCATTTCTGTCCGCGAAGAAGTATTTGTTTTTAATCCGGGAAAGAAGGCCGGAACGTTGATAACCCAGTCAGCGTTCCGGCCTTCTTTCGGCGAAGCGTCCCCGGCTACGCCTCTTTTGGGGCTGGCGGCCGGTTTATGAGTACCAGGATCAGGGCCAGGAAGCCGAGCGCCGAGGCCATGATGAAGGGCGTGATATAGGTGCCCGTCATATCCCTGAGAAAGCCGCCGGAGAAGGGGCCGAAAAAGCCCGCGATGCCCCAGGCGGTGAAGAGCAGGCCGTAATTGGAATTTTGCGCGCCGGAGCCGAAAAACTGCACGCACAGGGCCGGAAACAGGGTGAAGATAGCTCCGTAATTCCAGCCGATCACGGCCGCCGTCAGCCACAGCAGCGCCGGACTGGAGCCGGTGTAGTACAACGCGCCGAGCGCCACCCCCTGGATCAGGGAGATGATGGTGAAATAGCGCTTGCTGCCGAAGCGGTCGGCGAAGTAGCCGGAACCGACCCGGGTGGCCGCGTTGGTTATGGTCAGCGCCATGACGGCGCCTGCGGCGAGCCCCGGAGTAAGGCCGGAGTCCGTGCCGAAGGCCGCGATGTGCCCCGTGACCAGAAGACCGGCTGAAGCGGTGAAGAAGTACGTCAGATACAGCAGCCAGAACTGTCCGCTGCGGATGCTCTCCTCGTATGTATAGTCCCGGTATCGTGCCGGTTTGCCGTTCGCCCCGCTCTGATCGGCGTCCGTCCGTGCGGCGACCAGCCGTCCGGCGGCGCGGTGAGCAGAAGGCCCGGCAGGCAGGAAATGAGGGCCATGATGACGCCGCAGTAACGGAAGACGTAACGCCAGCTGAGGTTTTCGATGATCCAATTGGATACCGGAGCCATCAGCGAAGAGCCGATGCCCAATCCCAGAACGATGACGCCCGTGGCCAGCGCTTTGCGATCGGGCCACCATTTGGGGGCGAGCCCCACGGGCGGAAGATAGATCAGACCCGCGCCGCAGCCGGACATGAGGCCATAGGTGAGGTACAGCTGCCATTTTTCCTGGATATAGCCCGTCAGAAAGAAGCCGCATCCCAGAAGAAGTCCGCCGAAGAAAACCACCATTTTGGGGCCGTAACGATCCGTCAGGCGCCCGGCCACAAAGCTGGCCGCGCCGTAACAAAGGCAGCAGATGGAAAAGGCCAGCGCAATCGCGGTGCGGCTCCAGCCGAACTCCTGCTGAAGCGGGGCGATGAACAGACTCCAGGCGTAGGTGGTCATGCCCACGGCCGCGTTGATGAAAAAGCCCAGCACCAGTATGACCCAGCGCGGATATGGAAGTTTTTGCGGATCCATGTCTATCCCTCCTTGCACTCGGTTGGCCGGAAACGCGGAACAGTCAGGGCGCTTCCGGCGGTGTGGTCCTGTCCCGTGGGCGGATGCGCACACCGCCCGGCCCGGCACGGGCAAGGCCGAAGGAAACGGCCTTGCCCGCGGGCTTGCTTATTCCTCTTCGCATTCTTCTTCGAAAAAAGCGCAGTCGGACAGGTTTTCGTAGTTGAAGGAGGACTGCTCCCGCTCGTTCACGAACAGGCGCATGACGTCAGGCCGCGTGTAATGGCCGGTCACGTCAAAATCGAACTTGGCTTCCCGGATCTGCCCCATGTCGAGCTCCGCGCAGGCGATCCCTTCCTCGTCCCAGAGGGGGCCGCCGAGGTATTCGCCAAAGGGGTTGATGATGGCGCTGCCGCCGCGGTGCAGAACATCCGGCTGGCCGGCCAGTTCGTCGTAGCACAGCAGATCGGTGGGGAAAGCGCTCTTGGGCAGGAACTGATTGCAGGTCAGCACAAAGCAATGGCTTTCCAGGGCTATGTGGCGCATGGATATCTGCCAGCTCTCGCGGGCGTCAAAGGTGGGCGCGAGGTAGATGTCCAGCCCTTTGCCGTACATGGCGGATCGCAGGAGCGGCATATAGTTTTCCCAGCAGATCACAGCGCCGATCTTGCCGAAGGGTGTTGTGAAAACCGGCAGGGTGCTGCCGTCGCCGCTGCCCCAGATCAGCCGCTCGGCGGCCGTTGGGACGAGCTTGCGGTGTTTGCCCAGAACCTTGCCGTTGGGACCGATGAAGAGCGCGGTGCAGTAGAGGGTGGAGGTGTTTTCCTCCCGTTCGATGACGCCGCTGACCACATACGCTCCGGCCTTGGCGGCCGCCGCGGCCAGAGCGTCGGTTTCCGGGCCCGGGATGCAGATGGCGTTTTCATAATACCTGCGGAAATCCTTGCGCCCTTCAGGGGTGCGTATGCCCACCCGCACCCCCAGGTGCATGCCCTTGGGGTAGCCGCCGATGAAGGCTTCCGGGAAAAGCATCAGCTTCACGCCGTTGCCTGCGGCCTTTTCAATCAGTTCACAGGCCTTTTTTATGGTGCCGGGAGTGTCAAACATGCGGGGGGTGGCCTGGATGACGGCTACTTTTACGGTTTTCTCTTTCATGTCCAAATCCTCCTTTGGGGATATGCGGTTCGCTCCATGCGGAACCGTTCATGAAAACAGGCGCTTGCCGGATTTCAGGCGCGGAGCGCCTGAGACTGTTGACAAAGTCGGCAGCGGCGGCAAACGTTTTCCATGATCGCAAAACGCATGCCAAGGACATGCGTTGCGCAACGCTTGGTCGCGAACCTTTGAATGGCGCGCGATTAAGAAGAATGGTCTTTGTGCCGGAAGGGCGGATGGGATGGACGCGGTATGCAATGCGGCATACCCTGGGGCGGAGAGGCTATGCGCTAACGCATAGGCCCCAGAATTTTACGCAGTTTGCGGCTGGCCGTGGACTGGTCTATGCCCAGGGCCCTGGCGACGCCCGTTGTGGTTCTGTACTTCCTCCAGGCCATCTGGAGAAGGTTTTCCTCCGTCAGGCGCAGGCAGTCCCTGAGCAGCATCACGTCGTCGAGGTTCATACTTTTCTCGTAGGATTCCCCGCTGATGTCGCCGGGCAGGTCGCAGGCGTCGATAGTGTTCGTTTCGGCTGTCAGCAGCATGCGCTCCACGATGTTTTCCAGCTCACGGATGTTGCCGGGCCAGAGATGGTTCGCCAGACAGGCGAGGGCGCGCGCGTTGAATTGCCGGGAATAGCCGAAGCGCCGTTCGAAGCGGGCGCGGATGTGGTCCACCAGAGCCGGGATGTCGCTCCTGCGCGCCCGCAGGGGGGGCAGGTGGATGGGCAGGGTGGTCAGCCGGAAGTACAGGTCCAGCCGGAACTCCTTGTCTTCCACCATTTTCGCCAGGTCGCGATGAGTTGCGGCAATGATGCGGGCGTTCAGCCGACGTTCTTTGGTGCCCCCCACCTTCAGGTAGGTTTTGTCCTGGAGGAGGCGCAGGAATTTGCTTTGCAGGGAGAGAGGGATTTCACCGATCTCGTCCAGAAAAAGGGTGCCGTCCCCGGCGGCTTCCACAAGGCCCTTTTTCCCGCTTCGCTCCGCTCCGGAAAAGGCGCCCGGCTCGTATCCGAACAGTTCCGATTCCAGCAGGTTGGCGGCGACGGCGCCGCAGTCCACCTTGACGAAAGCTTTATCCGGACTGCGCAGCCTGTGTATCCGGCGCGCGACGATATCCTTGCCGGTGCCCGATTCGCCGGTCACCAGCACGTTGACGTCCAGGGGGGCGACCCGGTCGACCAGCCTGTTGACCTCGCGCATGGCCTCGCTCTGAAAGAAAAAATCCTGTCCTTCCGCGGATTGCCTGTCGCGCGGGCTGACGTCCCTGGCGCTGTTGACGACCCTGTTGAGGTTGCCCTTGCCGTCAAAAATGGGCGTTCCAACGATATGCAGGCGTCGTCCGACGGCGGTTTCCTGGGCGACCGCGACACGCTTGCGGGCTTCCAGGACTTTCCGGACTCCGGAAGGTTTCCAGACCCCTTTCCTTTCCAGGTCAACGACGTTTTTCCCATATAACTCCGGAGCGGTATATCCCCAGAGCTGTTCGCAGCCGCTGCTCACCCAGAGCGTGTTGCCGCGGGCGTCCGCAATATAAACGCCGTTGATGACGCTGCCGGCGTCCGGAAAAAGTTCTCGCCCGGTCAGTAAAAGGTACAGAGTCGTTAAATCTATCCGTTCGGAGATCTGGACTGGTTTCATCGCTTGCACCTCGTTTGCGGAAAAGCATTCGTGCCGGGCGTTCCCTCCAGTCCGGAGCAAAGGCGTGTAAAAAAACGGGTGAACCCAGGTTCACGGCCTATGGCGTATGCCGTCGCCATGACCGGACGCAACCGGCGGTGAACGGCGGAAAGGAAACAAGCCAATATGAATCTACGCTATGCCGGAGTATACGTCCACAGGTAGCGGAGGCTGGGTGGGGTAATCAGAGAAATTCAGGAAAGGGTAACGCCCGGAGCGCGGGAGATCCCGCCTTGCGGGCATGAGAAATTTCACCCGGGCGGCACACCGCGAATCCGGGTAGCCGAAGGGCGGATTGCTTCCGGCAATACGCATAAAGATTAAGATGCCCTAACGGCCGCCTTCACCGCCCTGATACGCCGCCACATCCACCACCAGGGTCCTGGAACTCTGGCGCAGGGTGAGGGTGAAAAGCTGCACGTCGCGCTGCGGCGCGTCGGCGTCGGCCAGCGCGGGCAGCATGGCCGCCGGGGCCAGCATCACTGTGGCCTCGCCCCGGCCGGATTGCAGAAAATAGTGCAGGGTCTGCCGCAGAATGTCCTTCTGCTTGGCCGTGTCCAGGTCCGTCATTTCCGTAAAATTCATGTCCAGACCGGGCAATTCGGCTTGCCAGGGCACATAGCCCTGAGCGTAGAGGGTCCGCAGCAGGCTGTCCAGCGTGGCGGCGGTCAGCTGCCGGCGCAGTTCCAGATGCCCCAGACGGTCATGCCCGTTGAGGCGATGGTCATCGGGGGAGGGCTGGCCCGGCGCAAGCCGCGCGGCCCAGACCATGCCCGCGAAGCCCAGGCTGGTCAGCACGGCGTCGTTGTCGTCGCGCGGGGGATCGGGATCCAGCAGGGAGCAGACGTCGCTCATGGCCATACCGGGGCGGAACTGATCCAGGGTGCAGACCGGGCGGCTGAGTTCTTCCGGCAGCAGGCTTTGCACAGTGCCGCTGAGATGCCGGGAGATTTTGTTGACCTGTTCCAGAATCAGGCAGGCCGCGTGTTCGCCGCAGAAGGTCAGGCGGCGCGCCTGGTTCAGGGGCACGGCTTTGAAAAACCAGAAGGCCAGGCCCGTATCCACCCGCAGATCCGCCGTGACGCCCGGATTCTCAATATCGTCCCGCGCGCCGGGAGCCATGTCCAGCCGTACGAAATACATGCTCCGGCCCTGGCGGAAACGGATATTGAGCAGATCATAGCTGCTCTGGTTGCTGATTGTCAGGTTGGCGGGGGGGGAGGCGGCCGACGGGCTTTCCGCCGGGAGGGCGCAGGCAAGGGCGCAAAGCAGAAGGAGGAAAACGCGGCAACGCGCAAATTTCATGGCTGAACTCCGGTTGGAGATGACGACGCCCGCAGTGTAACAGAGTGCGGGGGCCGCCCGCAAGGCGTCTTGCCGGACGCCCGCCCCCGCGCTCTGGACCTGATTCTCCCTCTCTTTACGCTGACGGCGCGGGCTGCTATGGTGCGCACAATGCCCGTGCCGGAAGGCGCGACGGCATGGCAGAACAGCAAGAATCAAGAAGAATATTAAGGAGTAAGCATGTCCCCCGTCTCCCGTCCGTCCGCATCCGCGCAAGACAGCCCCAAGGGCGCTCTGCGCCTGCGTCCCTCGTCGCTGGTGGCGGCCTGCTTTCTGGTGCTGGCGGCCATTGTCCTGTCCTATGTGGGCGGGGTTATGAGCGGACGCGCCTACGCTGTCAGGCACGCGGCTCCGGCGGGTGCGGCCCGTGGCGGCACGGAGCGGCCGCCGGTATCGGATGGGGCTAATCCGTTGGCGGACCCTGTGGCGCAAGGCATGGAAGCGGTGCGGGACGGCGCGGACGCGGGCCAGCGGATTCTGGCCCCGGAGGATCTGCGTTTTGCGCGTGCCCTGCGCAACGACAACGCCGCGCAAGGCACGCCGGAACCGGCCGCGCCCGCACAGCCGCCGGTTGCCGCCAATGGCGCGCCCGCCTCGAACGCGCAGGCCGGACAGAACGGCCAGGCCGCGCCGGCCGTCGTTTCGACCGCGCCCTTCACTCCGGCCGTGCCGGAAGGCCAGACCCCGCCGCCCGCGCCTGTAGCCACCATGTTCGACTATGTCTTCCAGGTAGGGGCCTTCAAGGATGCGGAAAGCGTGGACAGCCTGCGCCAGCGTCTGGAGGGCAGGGGACTGCGCACCCGCATGCAACGTGACGGCAAGCTCTTTCTGGTGCTGGTGCTGCTGCGCGGCGACGCCTCCCGTGCGGCCGAAGTGCCGCAGATCACGGAAGAGCTGCATCTGGGCCAGCCCATTTTGCGCAGCCGCAAACCCGCCATGCCCTGAGAACCGGATCGCTGATCGCACTTATCCTGGTAAAATAAAAGATATTTTTGTGAATGCTCAGGCTGAATTTTATTTATTCAAAAATAGTAATAATTACTATTTACAAAAAGCGGACCCTGTGCCATAGTCTTTTCAACGCAAAGACAGCAGGTACGGAACCGTTTTCTCACCCGAGCCCTTCGGATAAACCAAGGAGAAAAGCGCCATGGCGGATAATATGAAAAACAAGAACTCGCTCACCACCAATGCCGGTGCACCGGTGTCCGACAATAATCATGCCCTGACCGCGGGCCCGCGCGGCCCCATGCTTATGCAGGATGTCTGGTTTCAGGAGAAGCTGGCCCATTTTGACCGGGAAGTGATCCCGGAACGGCGCATGCACGCCAAGGGTTCCGGCGCCTACGGCACCTTTACGGTAACCCATGATGTGACCAAATACACCAGGGCTTCGCTTTTTGCCGAGATCGGCAAAAAAACCGAAGTGTTCGCCCGTTTTTCCACTGTGGCGGGCGAGCGCGGCGCCGCTGACGCGGAGCGCGACATCCGCGGCTTTGCCGTCAAATTCTATACGGATCAGGGCAACTGGGACATGGTGGGCAACAACGCCCCGGTCTTTTTTTTGCGCGATCCGCTCAAGTTCCCTGACCTGAACCACGTGGTCAAGCGCAACCCGCGCACCAATATGCACAGCGCCAAGGACAACTGGGACTTCTGGACCCTGCTGCCCGAAGCCCTGCATCAGGTCACCGTGGTTATGAGCGATCGCGGCATTCCGGCATCCTACCGCCATATGCACGGCTTTGGCAGCCATACCTACAGCTTGATCAACGCCAAAAACGAACGCTTCTGGGTCAAGTTCCATTTCAGAACCCAGCAGGGCATCAAAAATCTCACGGACGCCGAGGCTCAGGAACTCATCGGGCGCGATCGCGACAGCCATCAGCGTGATCTGTTCGAGCACATTGAAAAAGGGGATTTCCCACGCTGGACCCTGTATTTCCAAGTCATGCCCGAGGAAGACGCCGAAAAGCTGCCCTACCATCCTTTTGACCTGACCAAGGTCTGGTATCACAAGGATTATCCGCTCATGGAAGTGGGCGTGCTGGAGCTGAACCGCAATCCGGAAAACTATTTCGCGGAAGTGGAGCAGGCCGCCTTCAACCCCTCCAACCTGGTGCCCGGCATCGGCGTTTCGCCGGACAAGATGCTTCAGGGCCGCCTGTTCTCCTACGGCGACGCGCAACGCTACCGTCTGGGTGTCAACCATCATCTGATCCCGGTGAACAAGGCGCGCTGCCCCTTCCACAGCTACCACCGCGACGGCCAGATGCGCGTGGACGGCAACTACGGCGGCTATACCAGCTATGAGCCCAACAGCGAAGGTGCCTGGCAGGAACAGCCCGAGTACGCCGAACCGCCGTTGAAGATCAGCGGCGACGCGGCCCGCTGGAATTACCCCTGCGACGACGCCGACTATTTCGAGCAGCCCGGCAGGCTCTTCCGGCTGATGAGCCCGGAACAGAAAGATGCCCTGTTCGGCAATACGGCCCGCGCCCTGGGCGACGCGCCCAAGGAAATCAAACTGCGTCACATCCGCAACTGCGCCAAGGCCGATCCGGCGTACGGCGCGGGCGTGGCCAAAGCCTGCGGCATCGCTGAAAGCGAAATCTGAATTTCAGCGTAGTATCCTCCTTGCGGCGGCATGCCCGCGCCGCCGACGCTGATTCCCCGAACCCCCTCCGGCTGAAAGGCCTGAGGGGGTTTTTGTGTGCGCTTTTTGCATAGAATAGTGTGTTTGACCGTCATATCCCGCTGATTGTATAATTAATATATATGTATAACTATATTTATATATAACAAACGCACTTCAATGCTTATGGAGTGGCTATGCACGATGCTGAACTTTTGGAAAAACGCATTTCCTATGAAAAAATGCTGGCTGAAATCTCGGAAATGGCCGTCCGTGTCACCGATATGGGTGATTTTCTGCAAGGGGCCTTGCGGCGCATGGGAATGACGCTGCATGTCAGTCGCGTATTCATGTTCAGTTATCAGCAAGAGGACCAAAGTTTCATCTGCCGTTGCGGCTGGGATGAACCGGCGCTGGGTCTCAAGCGGGGCTCCGCCGATATTGTGCTGCACATTCCCATGGCCGCCAGGGAACTGAGGGCGGGCAAAGTGCTCAATTATCCCGATGCGGACAGCATGCCGTTCAGAAACTACCGGGAACATCTGCGCGCTTCCGGGGTGAAGTCCACCTTGAACGTGCCGCTCTTCGTATATGGGAGCATGTACGGATTCATCGGCTTTGACGAGCACAGATACCACCGGCAGTGGCATGATTCGGATCTCTACATCCTGACCACGGCGGCCCAGATTCTGTCGCGGGCCATTGAAAACAAGATCTATGAGCGGGAGCTTATCGAAAACAAGAATCTGCTGGAGTCCATTTTCGGCAGCGTGCAGGACGCCATCATCACCGTGGACGCCTCGCTGCGCGTGATCACAGCCAACCGCGCGGTGAACGGCATCTGCCACGGGAACGTCGCGGCGGGCGAACAATTCGACCTTCGCGCCGGGGATTGCAGCAAAGCCTGTCTCGCCCCGCTCAGGAAAACCCTGGAGACCAAGCGCGGCCTGCGCGATTCGCAGATTTGCTGCTTCCGTGGCCGGGGAGGCGAGCAGGTGGCCGTGGTCAACTGCTCCCCGCTGCTCAACGGCGAAGGCGCCTTTATGGGCGCGGTGCTGGTCATCCGCGACATCACCCGCCTGGCCCGGCTGGAAAACGCCCTGCGCGAACGGCGCAATTATCAGGGCATCATCGGCCAGAGCGAGAAAATGCAGAAAATTTACGACCTGCTGCACACCCTGGCGGACATGAGCACCACTGTGCTGATCACCGGCGAATCGGGCACCGGCAAGGAGAAGATAGCCCATGCCCTGCATTACGGCGGCCGCCGCGCCGGGCGGCCCTTCATCCGGGTCAATTGCTCGGCCCTGGCCGAAAGCCTGCTGGAAAGCGAGTTGTTCGGCCACGCCAAAGGGGCGTTTACCGGCGCGGACCGGGAAAGCGTGGGCCGCTTTGAGGCCGCCCACGGCGGCACCATCCTGCTGGACGAAATCGGGGACATCTCGCCCCTGATCCAGCTCAAGCTGTTGCGGGTGCTGGAGGAAAAGGAGATCGAACGCGTGGGCGAAACTACCCCCCGCAAAGTGGACGTGCGCGTGCTGGCCGCCACCCACCGCAATCTCAAAAAAGCCATTGCCGAGGGGACCTTCCGGGAGGATCTCTACTACCGCCTGAACGTCATGAATCTCCGTATCCCGCCGTTGCGCGAGCGGGTGGAGGATATCCCGCTGCTGGTGGAGCATTTCCGCGTCAAGTTCAACGCCCAGTATGCCAAGAGCATTGCCGGCGTGTCCACTGAAGTCATGGAGATCTTCATGCGCCATCCCTGGCCGGGCAATGTGCGCGAACTGGAGCATATCATTGAGCGGGCCTTTGTGCTCTGCGGCGGGGAAATGATCAGGCCCGAGCATATCGCTCTGGAAACCGCCGCGCGCCCCGTTTTTCATGCGGACGCGCCCGCCGCGCTTTCGGCGGACGGAAAGGAACGGCTGCTGGCCGCGCTGGAAAAGACCGGCTGGAACATCAGCAAAAGCGCCCGCCTGCTGGGCGTCAGCCGCTGGACCCTCTATCGTCGCATGCTCCGCCTCGGTCTGGAACGTCCCGGAGAAGAAGTGTAGCAGTCCGCACACTAATGGTGCACCAGAATCGTGCGGACTGCTACAGTCCATGGGCAGCCCTTTGCCAGGATTGTTTTATTTTCTTTTAATATGCTAAAATAATGTAATATTTTTTATATCCCCAGGCTTTCTTCTGGCATGCTCCTTGCTTTTTGCCGTGTACAACCCGGCACACGTCCGGGCAGACACGTACAGGACTTTCAGGAGGCTGGCATGAACAGAATTATCGTCAATTGGATGTACCCGCGTTCGCTCACTACCGTTTTTATGCGGGCCATCACCAATCGGGGGGATTTCCGCACCATTTTCGAACCCACCCTGCCGCTGTACTGGCGGAACAGAAACGAGCCCGGCGTGCAGTCGCACCAGGACTACGAAGGCTGGCCTGTGGTCTATGAGGAGGTCATCCGGAAGATTTACGGCATCGCGGAAAAGAGCCCCACCTTCATCAAGGAATGTCCCTACCACGCCATTGACCACTACCTGGCCGACGAGGCCTATCTGCGCCGCTGCACCCACATGTTCCAGATCCGCAACCCCAAATATGTGGTGCTGTCCTTCTGGAAGGTGATCGGCTCGCAGCGCTCCATGCGCATTGAGGATGTGGGCCCCGTGGCCTCGGACAGGATTTTCAACCGGCTCAGCGAACTGGGCCTGCACGCCCTGGACAACGGCAAGACCCCGCTGGTCATTGACGGCGACGACTTCCAGAACGACCCGGCCGGGATCATGGCCGCCTGGTGCGACGCTATGGGACTGGAATTCAAGCCCGAAACCCTGCGTTGGACGCCGGAATGGCGGCCTGAATACGACCACTGCAAGGATTTCTACTATGATGTGAGCAGCAGCACCGGCATCCAGAAGAATATGGAGGCCTTCCTCTATGATGAAAAACTGGTGGACGCCATTTTTGAGGATCTGCCCATGCTCCGGATGCTCTATGAGCACTGCCTGCCGTACTACGAAAAGTTGTATGAATATCGCTTGAAGCCCAAAAAAGTCTAGGGACAAGCTCCGGCAAGCGTCTTTTGTCCCCTGGACTGCGTTAACAGGCGGCTGCGGGCCGGAGATAATGTTCTTATTGCGCGGTCTTGGCCCGCAGCCGCCTGTTTTCTTGCCGGGAAACAAAATGCGCCGTTAGCGACTGCTCCTCGTCCGCTTCGCTCATCCCGTTCCGGGGAGCGGCGCGGGGGGCGCAGAATTTCTTCCCTCCCTATTCCGGCCGGGCCCCGGCCCGGCAGCGCCTGAAGCCATCAGGGGGAATGCCGTGGACACCAAGGAAGGACATCTGGAGATCATCAACGCGAGCAAGATCTACGATCCCGAAGGGGGCAACGTGCTCGCGGTGGACAATTGCAGTTTTGAAATACAGGCCGGGGAATTCGTGGCCATTGTGGGGCCGTCGGGCTGCGGCAAAACCACGCTGCTGAATATGACCGCCGGTTTTGAGGACATTTCCAAAGGCGAGATCCGCATGGACGGTCAGGTCATCGCCGCGCCGGGGCGCGCGCCCCGGCCGGGCGCGGACCGCGTGGTGGTCTTCCAGGCCGGGGCTCTGTTCGACTGGATGACCGTGCGGCAGAACATCATGTTCGGCCCGCTGACCACCGGAGCCATGAGCGCGGCCCAGGCCGACGCCCGGGCCATGGAGCTGATCCGCATGGCCGGTCTGAAAGGCTATGAGGACGCCTATCCCATCCGCATTTCCTCGGGCATGCGGCGGCGCGTGGAAATTCTGCGCGCTCTGATCAACGAGCCGAAAACCCTGCTGCTGGACGAGCCGTACCGGGCCATGGACGCCATCACCAAGTCGGTGATGCACCAGTTTTTGCTGGACATGTTCGACAGGGTGCACAAGACCGTGCTTTTCATCACCCATGATCTGGATGAGGCCATTTACCTCTCGGACAAGGTGGGCATCATGACCACCAGGCCGGGCCGTTTTAAAAAATGGATTCATGTGGACCTGCCCCGGCCGCGCACCTTCAGCACCAAGAAGCTGCCGGAATTTCTCGACTACAAGCGCCAGACCATCGAAGCCGTGCGGGAGGAAGCCCGGAAATCCTTTGAGCGCGGCGAGCGCGAGGGCGCCTAACCGTTCCGGCGCTGTCGGACAAAGCGGAGGTAACGTCATGTCGGATGCGGTTCGGGCGGCGTCGTCGTCCATCATGCGGGTTGACCATGTCAGCGTCGGTTTCGGCGCTGTGAAAGTTCTGGATGATCTTTCCTTCAGCCTGGAAGAAGGGGCCTTCACCTGCATCTGCGGCCCGTCGGGCTGCGGCAAAACCACCATCATGTCCGTGCTGGCGGGCTATCTGACGCCGCAAAGCGGTTCCTGTCTTTTCGACGGGCGGCCGGTGAGCGGTCCCAGCCCGGACCGCCTGGTGGTCTTTCAGGAAAATACGCTCTTCCAGTGGATGAATCTTTGGGACAACACCCTGTTCGGCCCGCGCATTCAGGGCAAAAATCTGCGGGAAGCGGGCGAGAAGGCTAGGGAGCTCATCCATCTCACAGGTCTGGACGGCTTTGAAGGCAAGTTCCCCGGCCAGCTTTCCGGCGGCATGCAGCGCCGCGCCGAGCTGATCCGGGCCCTGATCAACGAACCCAGGATTCTGCTTATGGATGAACCCTTTCGCGGCCTGGACGCCATGACCAGGGGCATGATGCAGGAATATTTTCTGCGCGTCTTTGAAAGCACGCGCACCACCATGCTGCTGATTACTTCGGAACTGGACGAAGCCGTATTCATGGGCGACGTGGTTTACCTGCTGTCCACCATGCCCACGGCCATCAAGAAAAAAATGCGCGTGGATCTGCCCCGGCCGCGTCTGGTGGAGCACCAGACCTGCCCGGAATTCGCGGAAATCCAGGGCGAGGCCTTTGCGGTGCTGGAATCCGAGGCCCTGAAATCCTTTGAACATGTCCCCGACGGCCATTGAGCCGGAGGGGAGGGCGGTCCCTCCCGGAGCAGTGTGAGATGGAAAATATCCATTGTCCCGGCGGCGGAAGCAGACGCCCGTGGGCGAAGCCAGGGCAAAATCGCGTTTTTGCCGTCGGCTGCGGCCGACGTCTGACGAGTGAACAGATATGTTCATTCGCACAATGCTCCAAGCTGTTCCAGCCGGTCCGGCGCGCCGCCCGCCCGGACGGCGAAATCCCACAAGCGGCGGCGTTGCGGAGGTTGTTATGAGCGGCACACGTTTCAAGTTCAGGGTGGAAAACTGGATCACCTTGGCGACCCTGCTGATTCTTTTTCTGGCCTGGTATGAGGTGACCCGTCGGGGCGTTGTGCCCAAAATTTTTATTCCTTCGCCCTACGACGTCTGGCAGGGCTTTGAGGAAACCATTTTTCAGGGCTACCACGGCAAGGGGCTTTTCTACCACTGCCTGGTGAGTCTGGGCCGCGTGCTACTGGGCTGGCTGGCCGCCTGCCTGGTGGCCATTCCCCTGGGCCTGGCCATGGGCCTGAGCTCCAAGGTGCGGGCCGTGTTCGACTATCTCATCGAATTTTACCGCCCCCTGCCGCCCCTGGCCTACTACACACTGCTGGTGCTCTGGTTCGGCATCGGCGAATTCTCCAAGATTCTGCTGCTTTTTCTGGCGGCCATTCCGCCCCTGACCATCGGCGCGGTGGAAGGCGTCAAGGAGGTCAGTCTCTCGGTGATCCAGGCCGCGCGCTCTCTGGGCGCGGACAGCCGGCAGGTCTTCTTCAAGATCATCCTGCCCGCCACCACGCCGGCCATCATCACTTCCATGCGCATCAGTCTGGGCTTTACCTACACCGTGCTGGTGGCCGCCGAAATCGTGGCCGCCACCGAGGGCATCGGCTGGATGGTCTGGGACGCCAGCAAGTTTATGCGCTCGGACATCATTTTTGTGGGCATCATCACCATGGGCGTCACCGGCATCGGCCTGGACGCCTGCCTGCGCTTTGCGGCGAGGCATCTGCTGCGGTGGAAGCGATAGTAGGGACTTTCCCGGCAAGCGTCTTTTGCTCCCCGGCCCACGCCTTCTTTCTCGCCGGGACCAGTTTGGGCGCTTGCACAGGCATTCATCAACGTAAACATATTGGGAGTACAGCTATGAAGAAGTTTATTTGCCTGGCGTTGACGGCATTGCTCGTATTGCTGACCCTCCAGCCGCTCCAGGCGGCGGACAAGCCTGAAAAGGTGCGCATCGGCTACCTTTCGCTGGTCAACGGGCAACTTCTCTCCAAGTATCTGCAGCTGCATGAGAAGGAACTCGGCGTGCCGGTGGAGTGGTTCCGCTTCAATTCCGGGCGGGACGTCAACACGGCCATGGCCTCCAAAAGCATTGATTTCGGCAATGTGGGTCTGCCCCCGGCCACCATCGGCCTGGCGGGCGGCATGAACTACTGGGGCATTATGAACGCCAATGTGCTGGGCGCGGTGGAATCCCTGGTGGCGCGCAAGAACATCAACAGCCTCAAGGACCTGGAAGGCAAAACCGTGGTGGCTCCCTTCGGTTCCACCACCCACTATCTGCTGATCAAGGCCCTGCGTGACGCCGGGGTGGACATGGCCAAGGTCAAAATCATGGATATGGCTCCGGGCGAGGCCCTGGCGCCCTTCATCAGGGGCGACATCGACGCCGCCTATATCTGGGAGCCGAGCCTCGGCCTGGTGGTGCAAAACGGCGGCAAGATCCTGCTCACCAGCGAACAGATGGCCCAAAAGGGTCATCTGACCTGGGACGTGATCAGCGTGCAGCCGGAATTCGCCGCAAAGTATCCCGAGCTGGTCAGCAAGTTCATCAAAAGCGAACTGGCGGCCATGGACTACTGGCGGGAGCATCCGGAAGAGGCCGCCAAGATCATCGCCAAGGAACTGGGCGGCATTTCCGTGGAGGACGCCAAGCGCATGATGGCCGGCACCCGTCTCATCGGCCTGGACGAGCAGCTGAGTCCCG
Source organism: Desulfovibrio porci (assembly GCF_009696265.1). Lineage (NCBI taxonomy): Bacteria > Pseudomonadati > Thermodesulfobacteriota > Desulfovibrionia > Desulfovibrionales > Desulfovibrionaceae > Desulfovibrio > Desulfovibrio porci. The sequence goes on along the minus strand of NZ_VUMH01000004.1, from coordinate 31,168 downwards.
CCTTTCTGGGCACCAGCGCCCAAAAGGGCCGGTCGGCCGAGGATATTGTGAATGTGGCCGCCTTCCTGCTGGAGCAGGGGCGCATCAAGAACGGCGTGTCGCGGCAGAAGGCCGAGGACTTCCTGCATCCGGAATTCCTTGAGGCCTTGCGGGACGGGAGCAAAACAAAGTAACCTTTCCTCCGGACGCCGGAATGCGGCGGGCGGTTCGTCCCCCGTGTTCCGGCGGAACAGAGGGGGGAGCGTGTGAGGTTGCCATGCACTACGCCTTTTACGATTTTATCGGCAATATCGGCCTTGTCCTCTTGCTGGGCACCTATCTGCTGCTGCAACTGGGCAGAATTGACAGTCACGGGCTGCTCTATTCCCTGCTCAACGCGCTGGCCGCGCTGCTGATCGGCATTTCCCTGCTTTTCGCCTTCAATATGTCCGCCTTTCTGGTGGAGGCCTTCTGGTTTCTTATCAGCCTTTACGGCGTCGTCAAATGCTGCCTGCGCCGCCGGGCGTCCCGTCTGTGAAAAAAGAAGATGTCGGCGCGGAAAAGACTTGACGCATCCCCCTCCCCCGCGTAGGGTCGCCTCGTTGATTGATTGGGCGTCGTATTTCTTTTTTGCCAGAGACTTTGCGTGTGTAAGGCTTCAAGCGGAAAGTGTACATCCCCGTAACGTTTGGAGTTTTACTATGGCTACTTCTCTTTATGTCGGCAATTTGTCTTTTTCCAGCACCCAGTCCGGCGTTGAGGCCCTTTTCGCCCAGTACGGCACGCCGATTTCCGTGAATCTGATCATGGACCGCGTTACCGGCCGTCCGCGTGGCTTCGGCTTCGTGGAAATGGAAGAAGGCGAAGCCCGCAACGCCATCGCCGGTCTGAACGGCGTTGAATTTGAAGGCCGCGCCCTGCGCGTCAACGAAGCTGAAAAGCGTCCCGCGCCGCGCCGCTGGTAAGCTGCTTTACAAGCAATCTCAAAGGCCGTGGAGTTTTCCACGGCCTTTTTCGTATGGAGGGATTCCCCGCTTGGTCTGCCCCCTGTCAAATAGACAGGGGGCAGACCAAGCGGGGAGTTCCTTTTGGGAAAGAGGGTATCCGCCGCTCAATGCGGCAGCAGGCCGGGGTATTTTTTACTGCGCAGACCGGCCAGCAGAGCCTCGGCCGGAGCCGAGCAGCCGGAGCGCAGCACGGCGAGATAAAGCCCGGCCTCGCGGTCCGTGCTGACGATGCAGGCCGTGTCCACGCCCTGACCGTCTTTACCTGTGAACAGCCAGCGGCCGTTCCGGCGGCGCGCGGGTTCGCGCACGCCCGTGGCCGCGCGCAACAGACCGGCCACATCGGCGGCGTCCGGCGGCCCGGCGGTTTTGCCCACCAGCAGGCTCACCTGGCTCCCGGCCTCGTCATTGCGCAGACGCAAGACCCAGGTTCCACTCAGTTGTCGGGGTTCCTCGGCCCGCCAGCCCGGCAGGAGGTCCAGTTCAAACCAGCCGTAATCCTCGGCGCGAACCGGCACGGCGGCCAGCAGAAGCAGCAGCACGGACATCAAGTGGAAGCGGGGACGGATATTTCTCATGATTCGTTCAAGACAGCATGCCGGGCGGGTGCTGTCAAGGCTGCTGCGGCTGACCGGCGAAGTCCCGGTTCGTTTTCAGACCCCTTTTCCCATGGCACAGGCCGCCGCAAGAGCCGCTGCGTTGTGGCGGATGTCGCCCGGATCGGTTGCGCCGACGCCTCTGACCACCCCTTTGAGGCGGGCTTTCTCAAAACAGGCAATCCAGCCGTTCAGGCCGTTCACCGCGCCGTCCACCGCGCTTTCTTCATTTTCCGCCGCCGAAGCCAGTAAATAGATGTCACGAAAGGCGTAGTCCGCCGGAAACAGCGGATTGGCGCGGTCAAGCATGGTTTTCATCTGACCGCACATTTCGTAGTAGTAAATGGGCGTGGCAAAGACGATGACTTCTGCGGTCAGCATCTTCTGCGCGATCACATCCGCGTCGTCGTGGATGACGCAACGCCGTGTTTTCTGACAGGTCAGACAGCCTTTGCAGAAGCCGATGGTTTTGTCGTACAGGCAGACTTTTTCCACCTGATGGCCCGCCTGCCGGGCGCCCTTGGCGAATTCGTCAGCCAGGATTTCGGAATTGCCGCCTTTGCGCGGGCTGGTGGAGATAATCAGAACATTTTTGCTCATGGATTTATACCTCTTTTGTTTTTTGCGGCAGGGCTTACTGCCGCTGTATCTTTTCAGCGATTCCCCGGAGGACGCGCCACAGGCGCGTCTGTCCGCGCGCTCCTTTTGCCGCGGATCAATTGTTGCGCGCATTCAATACGGTCTTGAGCACTTCCCCGGCGTTGGCGCCGACCTCCGCGCCGACCCTGTCGCTCAGCACGGCCACAACGGCCTCAAGCTGCGCGGGGGTCAGCCCTGTGTTCATGCCGATGCCGAAGTGGGCCCGCAATTGCGGGTTCAGCCCGCTGATGCAGGCCAGAGCGGCGATGGTCGCCAGTTCGCGGCTTTGCCAGTCAAGATTGTCCCGCTGGAAGATATCTCCGAAGAGGTGGGCTTTCAAAAACCGGTCGATGGCCGGGGCGAACTCGAAAATCGCGCCGGACACGGGGCGGCCCACCACCCTGGTCTGATTGTCCGTGCCGAACTCCAGGCTGCTTTTGTCCGTGGGCAGGGGACCGGGCTCTTTGCCGGTTTCGTCCGCGACGCCCTTTGCCCGGCGTTCTTTCACCACCGCCATGAAGGTTTCCAGGGCGTTCAGGCTGCGCGGAAAGCCCGCGTATGCATAGAGCTGGACGAGGATTTCCTTGATTTCATTGATGGTCAGACCCGTATCCAGACCTTCGTTCAGCGCGGGTTTCAGTTTTTCAAGGTCGCCATTGGCGCTAAACGCGGCGATGGCGACCATTGCTTGTTGTTTTGCATTCAGGGTTTGCGTGTTCATGGTCTGTGCCGCCTTTGAGATGGATGTGAAACTCAGGATCAACAGAAAAACACCCGCGATGCGCAATGCTGCTTTCATGGGAGCCTCCGGGTTATCTGGAGCCGTTGTACTGTTCATCGCTGACCGCTTCCAGCCAGTCCACGTTCTTCCCGTCAGACAACTCGCCCGTCAGGGCGATATGGGTCATGGACGAGGTGGGCGACGCTCCGTGCCAATGCTTGACGCCGGGCGGGCACCAGAGCGCGTCGCCGGCCCTGACTTCTTCGATTCTGCCGTCCGCCGTGCCGGTGCGGCCCACGCCCTGCGTGACGATCAGATGCTGCCCTAGAGGGTGGACGTGCCAGTGGGAGCGGGCTCCCGGCTCAAAGGTGACCGCGCCCGCACCGAAGGGAGCCTGCGGCTGTTTTGAGCCGAACAGGGGCTGCACGCTGACCTTGCCGGTAAAGAACTTGTCGGGCCCCTTGAAGGCCGCCTGCGATCCGGCGCGGTAGATGACCTGATTCTGTTGCGTTTCTTCAGCCTGGGCCTGTTTCCCGCAAATACCCGCTCCCGCTGTCAGGGCCAGGGCGGCGATCATCACTGCAAAGCATTTCATGGCTGCTCCTTTTATGATGGAAGTTATATCCGGCGGCTGGACAATGCCGGAGGCATCTTTTTTCTTATTGAGCCCGTACCGTGCCCAGCCGCGCAATGTCCTCATCCGTGCGGTTGCCGTGGATGGGGATGGCGTCCAGCGCGCGCTCCAGGGCGTCGAATTCCTCATCCGTCATGCGCACATCGGCCGCGCCGAGGTTCTCCAGCAGCCGTTCCTCCCGACGCATGCCGGGGATGGGCACAATAAAATCTTTCTTACGCAGCATCCAGGCCAGAGAGATCTGTGCGGGCGTGGCTTCTTTGGCGCGCGCGTACGCGCGCAGCAGGTCAAGCAGAGGCTGGTTGGCCTTCACGTTTTCCCTGGCGAAGCGCGTGATGACGCGGCGCACGTCGTCGCCTTCATAGCGGGCGTCCGTACCGTATTTGCCGCTCAGAAAACCGCCGGCCAGCGGCGAAAAAGGGACGAAGCCGATCCCCAGCTCTTCGCAGGCCGGTATGACGTCCTTTTCGAACATCCGCTCCATCATGGAGTATTCGCTCTGGATGGCCGTCAGCGGCGTCACGGCGTGCGCCCGCCGCACCTGGGCTTCCGTGGGCTGGGACAGGCCCCAGCCGCGAATCGCGCCTTCGCGGATCAGTTCGCCCATCCACCGGGCCACCTCTTCCACGGGGCAGTCTTCCGGCACGCGGTGCTGGTAGTAGAGATCCACATACTCCGTGCCCAGCCGCCGCAGGGAATCCTCCAGCGCGCGCCGCACGCCCGAGCGGCTGAGCTTGTCTTCGGGCTGGCCGGGCAGGGCGAAGGGGCTGAACTTGGTAGCCAGTACGATCTCTTTTCTGAAGGGGGCCACGGCCTTGCCCGTCAGTTCTTCATTGACATAGGGACCATAGACCTCGGCAGTGTCGAAGAATGTGCAGCCCAGCTCAAAGGCCCGGCGCATGAGACGGATGGACTCCTCTTCTGGCGGCACGGCTCCGTAGCCGTGGCTGAAACCCATGCAGCCCATGCCGATGGCCGAAACTTCCATGCCGCTTTGGCCCAATTGTCTTTTATGCATGTTTTGATCTCCTTATGTTCAAGAATGTCATTTTCTCAAACCGCCGCCGGTTGTTGCCGTTCATGGTTTATTCACACTGTGTTTTCTTTAGCCGGACCTTCGGGCCGGGGATAGCTCCAGAACTCTACACTTTCTGCCTGATTCTCCACGGGGTGAAGTTTTGCGGCGGCATGGCCGCTCTCTTGAAGTTTTTTGGAGTAGCAAATGGAGAATCAGGCAGGATTTGTGGAGGATTATATCTGTATCCAGAGGCGGCTTGCCGCTAAACAGGCCAAAGAGAGCGAAGCAAGATTTGCTGAAGGCGGGCAGGCAGAACGCCGGACAGGAAGAATTATTCTTGATACTGTCTTGCGTTTACCTGTAAAGGGATGTCATGGCGTTGCTGTTTTCTGCCTGATTTTCTTCTTGGCATGGCAGCTCGCAGCGTTCTGTGTCGGCAGACTGCCGCATGTTAAGGCTCGTCCAACAGCGGGGTAAATCATGGCGGAAAATTATCGGGTTGATTTTGAGAAAAGCCGCGCGGCTCTCCAGAGCATTTTGCTCCGGTCTCTCCCTGAGGACGGCGATTTCCCGACGCCTGTCTGCGGGTTCATGCTTCACCGCCATAGCCGGGGACACGCTCCGAAGGCGAATTTTTACGATCCCGTCATTATTGTTGTCGTGCAGGGCAAAAAGTGGGTTCGCATCGGCATGGAGGATATCCAATATGGCGAGCAGACCTGCTTTATAGCCGGCATAAACATGCCGGTATCAAGCTGCGTGTTGGAAGCAAGCGAAGACAAGCCTTTTCTCTCCATGTCCCTGGAGCTGGACAAGAGCCTTCTGGCCGGCCTGGCCGCAAAAGTTCCGCCGCCCGCGGAAGACCGCATTCAATCCTCCGCCGGAGCGGCGGTGCAGGAGGTCAGTCCCGAGTTGCTCGACGCGTTTCTGCGCCTGCTTGAACTGCTGGAAAGCCCCGGACAGGCGGAAGTGCTGGGTGACCTGATCCGGCAGGAAATCTACTACAGGCTGCTGACGAGCCCTTTTGGGTATCATCTGCGTATGCTGAGCACCCTCGGTTCCCAGAGCCACCAGATCAATAAGGCCATCATGTGGCTCAGAGAGAACTACAGGGAATCGCTGCATGTGGAGAAACTGGCGGGCCGTCTGAACATGGCCACATCCACATTTCACAAGTATTTCAAGGAAATCACCACGCTGAGTCCCTTGCAGTACCAGAAACGCCTGCGCCTCAGCGAAGCGCAGCGCCTGATGCTTTCCGGCGATTACGACGTCACCCAGGCCGCGTTCGCCGTGGGCTATGAAAGCGCGACGCAGTTCAACCGGGAATACAAACGGCTCTACGGCGAGTCGCCGCGCAAGGATATCATGAAGATGAAGAACGTAACGGAGAGCCGGTCATTGCGGATGCGGTATTGAGGCTATCTCCGGGAGACGGCGAAGCGGGAGCGCGGAAAGACTCCCCTCACGGCGGTTGGTCGGCTGGACGCTCTTCTTTTCAGACGCTATATTCGGCGAAAGAGGGCTGACGCCCGGCACCCCGCCGTCCGGGAACGGAAGGCGGCAACTTCAAGTCCCCGGAATAAAAAACATGTCTATTCCCCGGAAAATACGAATCATCGCTGTTGTGGCCGTCCTGGCCGGGGTCGGGCTGCTGGCCTGGCATCTGCTCGGAGCTCGGCAGGACGGCGCGCTGACCTTATACGGCAATGTGGATATCCGGCAGGTGGATTTGGGCTTCCGCGTGGGCGGGCGCATCGCGGCCGTGCTGGTGGACGAGGGCGACGCGGTGGTCGAGGGCCAGCCCCTGGCCCGGCTGGACGACGATCTCCTGCGCCAGCAGCGGGATCAGGCCGCCGCCAGGTTGGCCGGGCAGAAGGCCGATCTGGCCCGGCTGGAGCGCGGCTACCGCGTGGAGGAAATCGCCCAGGCCCGCGCCTCGGTGGCGGCGGCCACCGCCGTGGCGGAGAACGCGGGCATTAATCTGAGGCGCGTCACGGCCATGCGGGCCAACAACGCCATTTCCCAGAAAGAACTGGACAACGCCCGCGCGGCGGATCGCGAGGCGGCGGCCAAGCTGCGTTCGGCCCAGGATCAGCTGGACATGCTCACCTCCGGCTACCGCGAGGAGGACGTGCTGGCCCAGCGCGCTGCCGTGGCCGCCGCAGCCGCCGAGCTGAACCATGCGGAAATCCAGGTGCGCGACGCGGTGCTCACTGCGCCGCAGAAGGGCATTATACTGACCCGCGCCCGCGAGGCCGGGGCCATTGTCCAGGCAGGACAGACCGTCTACACCCTTACCCTGACCAATCCCGTCTGGCTGCGGGCCTATGTGGATGAGCCCAATCTGGGCAAGGTCAAGCCGGGCATGCCCGTGAGCGTGGCCGTGGACGCCGCGCCGGGCAAGAGCTTTCCCGGCACGGTGGGTTTTATTTCGCCCACCGCAGAGTTCACGCCCAAGACCGTGGAAACCCGCGAGGTGCGTACGGCCCTGGTCTACCGTCTGCGCATCCAGGCCGAGGATCCGGAAAACGTCATGCGTCAGGGCATGCCCGTAACCATCACCCTGGAACCGGTCACGCCATGACGTCAGTCATTGCGCCCGCCGTGCGGGAGAGGCTCGATACGGCGGTGCGTCTGGACAATCTGGGCATGACCTTCGGCAAGGGCGCGGCGGCGGTGGAAGCGCTCAAGGGCATTGAGGCGGAGATTCCCGCCGGGCGGATCACCGGCCTGGTGGGTCCGGACGCGGCGGGCAAGACCACCCTGATCCGCACTCTGGCCGGATTGATGCGGCCCGGCAGCGGCGCGGCCCTGGTCTTCGGGCGGCCCGCCATGGAACTGGCCCGGCGCGAGCCCAACAGTATCGGCTACATGCCGCAACGTTTCGGCCTTTATGAAGACCTCACGGTCATGGCCAATCTGCGTTTGCACGCCAGCCTGCGCGGTCTTACGGGCCAGGCCCGCGACGAGCTTTTCCACAAATTGCTGGGCTTCACTTCCCTGGGACCGTTTACCGAGCGGCTGGCCGGGCGGCTTTCCGGCGGCATGAAGCAGAAATTGGGCATTGCCTGCGCTCTGCTGGGTTCGCCGCGCCTGCTTTTGCTGGACGAGCCGGGCGTGGGCGTGGACCCGCAGTCGCGCCGCGAGCTCTGGAGCATGGTGCAGGAGCTGAGCCACGGCGGTATGACCGTGATCTGGTCCACAGCCTATCTGGACGAGGCCGCGCGCTGCCCCGGCGTGATCATGCTGGACGCGGGCAGGGTGCTTTTTGCCGGGCCGCCGGAAGAGCTGACCCGCCGGGCGGAGGGCAGGGTGTATCTGCTGCGCGGCGCGGCAAACAAGCGGGACCAGGAGGACGGCGTGGGGCATCGTGAGGCCCTGGCCCGCTGGAGCATGCGCCCCGGCGTGGAGGACGCCCTGATCCAGGGCAGCCGTTTGCGCCTGGTGCTGGCCGCCGCCGCGTCCGATGCGCTGCGCGAGGAAGTGCTGGCCCAAGGCGGCGAACTTGCGCCTCCGCGTCTGGAAGACGCCTATATGAGCGCTGTGGGCGGCATCAACCAGAAAGCCTCGCCCTATGGCCGTATCGCCGTGGAGCACCGCCACGATTCCCTTGATCCGGGGGGCGTGGAGGATGTGACGCGGCCCCGCATCGCGGCCCGCCAGCTAACCAAAAAATTTGGGGATTTCATTGCGGCGCGCGACATCAGCTTTGAAGTGCGGGCCGGGGAGATTTTCGGCCTGCTGGGTCCCAACGGCGCGGGCAAATCCACCACCTTCCGCATGCTTTGCGGCCTGTCGCGCCCCACTTCGGGCGATTGCGCGGTGGACGGCGTGGACCTGCTCAGCGCGGGCAGCGCCGCGCGTTCGCGCCTGGGCTACATGGCGCAGAAATTTTCGCTCTACCCCGACATCCCGGTGAAGGAAAACATCAACATTTTCGCCGACCTCTACGGTCTGGACAAAAAGCGCCGGAACGAACTGCTGCCCGTGCTGGCCGAAGCCCTGGAACTCAAAAATTTTCTGCATAGCCGCACCGGCGCGCTGCCCCTGGGGCAAAAGCAACGTCTGGCGCTGCTCTGCGCCACTCTGCACGAACCGCCGGTGCTCTTTCTGGACGAGCCCACCTCCGGCGTGGACGCGCGCACCCGGCGCGACTTCTGGAAGCATATCCTGGCCATGACGTCCGCCGGCGCCGCCGTGCTGGTGACCACCCATTTCATGGAAGAAGCCGAATACTGCGACCGTATCGCGCTCATTTATCGCGGCTCCATGATCAGCGTGGGCACGCCGGACGAACTCAAGGCCTCGGCCACGAACCTCGCCGACCCCACCCTGGAAGAGGCCTTTATCGCCAGCATCGAACGCTATGACAGGGAACATCCCTTGTAGCGTCCATCGCCGTTCAATATCCCACCCTCCGCCTCATTTTCCGAACGCGACCGAAGCCGCGATCCGGATGGGTTGCGTAACAAAAACTATAAAACTAATTTTTTAGTTGACAATATAAAACTAGTTTTATAGTTTCTTCTTGACAGCAGTCCACAGGCTTCTCTATGACTGGGGCATGAATACGCAATACCTGCATGCCCTGCCGGAAGACTGGGAAGCCGTCGCCAGGGTTTTTTCGGCATTGGGCGACGCCACGCGGCAGAAGATTCTGCTGCTGTTCGAGCCGGGAGAGAGCATCAGCCTGAAGAGTCTGACCGAGCTCCTTCCCCTGAGCCGGACGGCCGTGGCCCACCATGTGACTACCCTGGTGCGGGCCGGACTCCTGCAACCCGTCCGACGCGGGCGGGAAGTCTACTACAGTCTGAATCTTGAACTGGCCATTGAGGCCCTGGACAAGGTCAGAACCTATGCGGCGGACTTGTTGGCGGCCACGGGGAAACAAAAGCCCTGAAGCCGCTCCCGCCGGGGAGGAAAGGCATATGGCGGGCACTTTGTTGAAGCAGGCCGCGGCTCTGGGAGCCAGCTACACGCTGGGTACGTTCAACGACAACTTTTTCAAGCAGGCGGCCCTGTTGCTGGCGCTCAGCCTGGGTTACGGCACGTTTCAGGCTTGGGGCACGTTTTTGTTCGCCCTGCCGTTCGTGCTTTTTTCCGCCTGGGCGGGCTGGCTGGCCGACCGTTTCCCCAAAAAGTATCTGGTGGTGGCCGCCAAGTGTCTGGAATTGGCCGCCATGCTGGCCGGAGCCTGGGGCATACTGTCCCTGAACTGGACCGCCATGTTGTTCATGCTTTTCTGTATGGGCGCCAGTTCCACCCTGTTCAGCCCGGCGCTCAACGGTTCCATCCCGGAGATTTTTCCCCCGAGCAACGTACCGCGCGTCAACGCGCTCTTCAAGCTCTTCACCACGGCGTCCATTCTGCTGGGCGTCATGCTGGCGGGCGCGGCCCTGGACAGGCAATGGTTCGACACCCTGATTCCCTTTGGCCGCTGGCTGGTGGCCGTGGGCGTGGTTTTGGCGGCTGTCCTCGGTCTTGCGGGCGCGGCCCTGGTTCCCTATCGCCCGGCCGTGGAAAACCGGCAGCGCCCGCCCTTCCCCTGGCTGGGGGCATGGGACTCGTTGCGCGATTTCCGCCGCATACGGCGGGACCGGGCCCTGGCGCTGGTCATTGCGGCGGACGCCTTTTTCTACTGCATCTCCACCCTGGTGCTGCTGGAAATCAACGCTCTGGGCCTGCGTGAACTGGCCTTCAGCAAGACCGTCACCAGCCTGCTGCCCACGGCGCTGATGCTGGGCATCTGCGCGGGTTCGCTGTTGGCGGCGCGCGGTACGCCTCAAAGCTGGCGGCGCTGGCTTGCGCCCTCCTGCGGCGGCATCGGCTGCGCCCTGCTGGCGGCGGGCTTTACGCCGCATCTGCCCGAAAATCTGCGCTTTCCGGCTCTGTTGCTGCTGTACGGCGCGGCGGGCGTGTGCGGCGGCCTGTACCTGATTCCGGTGTCCAGCTTCATTCAGGTGCGCCCAGCCCCGGAGGAAAAGGGACGTGTGCTCGGCACGGACAACTGCCTGGTGTTTTCCGGCATCCTGTTGGCCAGCGCCGTCTACTGGGGACTGGAGTTTTTCGCGCCCTCCACGGGGCATTACATTTTGGGCGGCATGGCCCTGACGGCGACGGTCTGCTTCGCGTACAGCCTGCATTCCCTCCCCGCGCCCGATGCGCCCCATGCGCCAATACCCGCCGGTGATCCCCATGCTAAAAAGTCGGCGCGGAAGGGTGGGCGCGCTCTGGACATCCTGGCCGCCCTGCTGCGCGGTCTGATCGCCCTGCGCTACCGCGTGCGCGTGGAAGGATTGGAAGAAGTGCGCGCCGCCAACGACGGCAGGCCCATCCTGTTCATGCCCAACCACCCGGCCCTCATGGACCCGGTGCTGGTCTACAGCCGTCTGATTTCCTTCCGGCCCCGGCCCCTGGCCGACGAGTGGCAGATCAGCCGTCCCCTGGTGCGCCGCATCGCGCCGCTGGCCCGGCCCGTGCCGCTTCCCGATCTGCGGGCGCAGGGCCGTGCGGCGCGCGGGGCAGTGCTGGAAGCCCTCACGCGTTGCGCCGAAGCGCTCAAGGCTGGCGACAATCTGCTCTTTTATCCGGCGGGCGGCCTCAGCCGCGACGGTCAGGAACATCTCGGGGCCAACAGCGGGGCGCACCGGCTGCTCCAACTGGTTCCCCACTGCCGCGTGGTGCTGGTGCGCAGCCGGGGCCTCTGGGGTTCCTCGTTCAGCTATGCCGTGAGCGGGCGGCCCGACATGCTGCGCGGCCTGGCGCGCGGCGCGCTGCGCCTGCTTTGCAATCTGCTTTTCCTCATGCCCCGGCGCGAGGTGCGTATCAGCCTGCGTGAAATGCGGGATCTGCCGCCCGCCGAGGCCGGAGCCACTGCCCTGAACCGGGTCCTGGAAGACTGGTACAACGCGGAGCCCGAAGAAGCCTTGGTCGTGCCCTGTTATTTCTGGCAGGGCGGCGCGCCCCGGCCGCTGCCGCGCGCGGAAGCCGAAGCCGCTTCTGGCCGGAACGTCGCGGACGTCCCCGCCGATGTGCGCCGGCGGGTCTACGCCCTGTTGGCGGACAGCGCCGCCGTGGAGGCGGACCCCGCGAGCCTGACCCCGGAAACCCGGCTGGCCGTGGATCTGGGCATCGACAGCCTGGCCCTGACCGAGTTGAGCCTCAAGCTGGAAGAGGTGGCCGGGCACGGCGTGAGCCGCCTGGATATGCTGCTCACAGCCGGAGATTGCGTGCTGGCCGCCGCCGGGCTGCTGGATGAAGACGAGGATGCGGCCCCCGCGCCTGCGGGCTGGGACGCGCATGATTCCCGCAATCCGGCCGCCGATCCGACCCGGCGTCTGGACGTGCCCGCCGCGCCGCATTTGCCCCTGGCCATCCTGCGCCAGGCCCGGCGCGCGCCCGCAAGCCTGATGCTGGCCGACGCCGAGGGCGCGTTGAACTGGCGCGACTTCTGGCTGCGTTCCCTGGCTCTGGCTTTGCTGTTGCGCCGCCGTTGCGCCGGACAGGAGCGCGTGGGCGTCATGCTGCCCGCCTCAAGCGCGGCGGCCATGAGCTGGCTGGCCGTGCTGCTGGCGGGAAAGACGCCGGTCATGCTCAATTGGACCACCGGCCCGGCCAACTTCGGCCATTGCGTGCGTCTGGCGGAAGTGCGGACCATTGTCACGGCCCGGCGTCTGCTGGAGCGTCTGGACGGGCAGGGCTTTGACGCAACGGCGGCAACGCGCTCCGGCGGGGACTGGTTCCTCCTGGAGGATGCCGCGGCGGCCATGCCCCGGCGGCTCAAGCTCGCGGCCCTGCTGCGCAGCCGTCTGGCCCTGCTGGGCTGGGAGCGGGCGGCCCTGCCCGCGCATGTGTCCGACACGGCGGCCGTGCTGTTCACCTCCGGCTCCGAGGCCGCGCCCAAGGGCGTACCCCTGAGTCACGCCAATATTCTGGCCAATTGCCGCGACATTGCCGAGGTGCTCGCCATAACCTCGCACGACCGCATGCTGGGCATGTTGCCGCCCTTCCATTCGCTGGGGCTTACCGGCAATATCGCCCTGCCGCTCTGCTTCGGCCTGCCCGTGGTCTTCCATCCCAATCCCACGGAGGCGGCGCGCCTTAACCGGCTCTGCCGCCGCTGGCGGCCCACGCTGACCGTGGCTCCGCCCACCTTTCTGGACGGCATGCTGCAACAGGCCGCGCCCGGCGATCTGGCCTCGCTGCGCCTGGGATTTGTGGGCGCCGAGGCCTGCCCCAAGCGGGTGTACGAGGCCTTCGCGGCGCAGAGCGGCGGAACGCTGTGCGAAGGCTACGGCGTCACCGAGTGCGCCCCGGCCATCAGCGTCAACCGACCCGAGTCCCCGCTTCCCGGCAGCATCGGTCTGCCCCTGCCTTCGGTGGAAGTGGCCCTGGTCAGCCCTGAAGGCTCTCCGCGCCGGGTGGCGGAGGGAGAGGCGGGCATGCTGCTGGTGCGCGGTCCCAATGTTTTTGACGGCTATCTGGCCGGAGCGGGACAGACGCCGCCTGATCCCTTTGTGGAATTTGAGGGCCGCCGCTGGTACCGCACCGGCGATCTCGTCCGGGCTGATGCACAGGGCCGCCTGACCTTCGCGGGCCGTCTGGGCCGCTTTGTGAAGATCGGGGGAGAGATGATTTCCCTGCCGCAGATGGAAAAGGCCCTGCTGGACCATCTTGCCGGGCGCGCCGCCACGGCGGATACGCCGGAGGCGGCGCGGGAGGGCGGCCCGGCCCTGGCCGTGGAGAGCGTGGAGCGCGACGGCGCGCCGGAAATCGTACTGTGCAGCGTGACGCCCCTGACCCGTGAGGAGGCCAACGCGGCCCTGCGTCAGGCCGGGCTGTCGGCCCTGTATGCCGTGCGGCACGTGTTGCGACTGGAGGCCATCCCGGTGCTGGGCACCGGCAAGACTGATTACCGCGCGCTCAAGGCTCTGGCGGCGGGGGAATGAGGGGGCTTCACATGGCGCGGCCCCGGCTGTGCCGGCCGGGGCCGCGCGGCCCCTTGAAGACGGCGGTGATTCGGTCTACCACAAAAGAAGGCGCGTATTCCGTCTCGGGGCGGATATGCGATGGGGGCGGGCATGGGAGGCGTGAACCCGGCCGGGAAAGGCGCAATAAAGGTATGAAGCAGAATCTCTGGCTGCGCCAGCTTCTGGCCCTGATGGGCAAGGAATTTCAGCAGATCGTGCGCGATCCCTCCTCCTATCTGGTGGCCGGGGTGATGCCGCTGATCTTTCTGTTGCTCTTCGGTTTCGGCATCACGCTGGATGCGGGCATATTGCGGCTGGCCGTGCTGGATCAGAGCGGCGGCGGGCGGGCCTTGTCCCTGGCGGCGGATTTCGCCCATTCGCCCTGGTTTGAAACCCGGCCCGTGGGCGACATGGAAGAGGCCGCGCGCCTGATGCGTAACTCGGACGTGCAGGGCATTCTGGTCATCCGTCAGAATTTCGACCAGGAACTGGCGCGCGGCGGCGTGGGCGGTCTGCAACTGCTGGTGGACGGCTCCGAGCCGAACACGGCCCAGTTCATCCAGAGTTACAGCCAGGGCCTGATCACCAGCTGGCAACGCACCTCCCTGCCCGGCGGCGCGGCCCTGGAGCCGCCAGTCAATCCGGAAACGCGTTTCTGGTACAATCCCACGGCCAAGAGCGTGCAATTTCTGGTGCCCGGCGCCATTACCGTGATTATGACCCTCATCGGCACTCTGCTGACCTCCCTGGTCTTTGCCCGCGAGTGGGAGAGGGGCACCATGGAGGCCATGTTCGCCACGCCCGTGAGCCGGATGCAATTGCTGCTGGGCAAGCTGATCCCCTATTTCTGCATGGGCATGTTCAGCATGGCGCTCTGCGCCGTGGCCGCCGTGACGCTCTTCGCCGTGCCGTTCCGGGGTTCGCTCTGGGTGTTGCTGCTCCTGTCCTCGGTCTTCATGCTCAGCGCCCTGGGCCAGGGCCTGCTCATTTCCGTGAGCCTGCGCGGGCAGTTGGCGGCGGCGGAGGCCGGGCTGTTTTCCGGCTTTCTTCCGGCCCTGCTGCTTTCGGGCTTCGTTTTCGACATCAACAGCATGCCGCCCGTATTGCAGGCCATCACCAGACTGCTGCCGGCCAGCTATTTCAATACCTGCCTGCGGACCATTTTTCTGACCGGCGACGTCTGGAGCATCTTCGGGCCGAGCCTGCTGTTCATGGCCTTGCTGGCCTCCGTGCTGCTGGGTCTGGTGTACAAAAATCTCGTCAAACGCCTGGACGTCTGAAGATGGCCTTTTTCGAGTTTCCCCGCCTGAATTGGCGGCGCATGGTCACCATTGTGCGCAAGGAACTGTTGGTCCTGCTCTGCAACCGCGTCTCGCGCATGCTGATCATCGTGCCGCCCCTGGTCCAGATCGTGATTTTCGGCTGGGCCGCCACCATGGAAGTGCGCAATGTGGACGTGGCTGTGCTGGACCACGACAACGGCCGCTGGAGCCGCGAGATCGTCCACCGTCTGGAGGGTTCTCCCACCTTTCGCAGCGTGCGTTTTCTGCCGTCCGAACAGCGCATCCGGCCCGTGCTGGAAGGGCAGGAGGCGCTCTTCATCCTGACCTTCGACCAGGAATTTTCCCGCCGGGTGGAGCGGGGTGAATCCGCTGAGATGCAGGTGATTCTGGACGGGCGACGCTCCAACGCGGCGCAGATCGCGGCCTATTATCTCAGCCGGATCGTCGAGGGCATGGCCGTGGACACGCCTCTGGGCCGGGCGGCGGCTACGGCCGCCGCGCCCCGCCTGGACGTGCGGATGCGCTGCTGGTTCAATCCCAACCTGGAATTCCAGTGGTTTTTTCTGCCCAATCTTATCGGCATGCTCAGCCTCATCCTGGGCCTGGTGGTCACCGGTCTGTCCGTGGCGCGCGAGCGTGAGGTGGGCACCTTCGACCAGCTTCTGGTTTCACCGGCCACGCCCACGGAGATCGCCCTGGCCAAACTGGCGCCCGGCTGCATTGTGGGCCTGGTCCACGGCACCATCTTTCTGTTGATCACGGTCTTCGGCTTCGGCGTGCCCTTTACGGGCTCCGTGGTGCTGCTCTACCTGGCCATGCTGGTTTTTGCCGTGGCCTCGGGCGGGGTGGGACTGATGGTTTCCTCCCTGTCCGCCACTCAGCAGCAGGCCTTTCTGGGGGCCTTCACCGTGGGCGTGCCCTGCATTCTGATTTCCGGCGCGGTGACGCCCATCATCAATATGCCGATCTTTCTGCAGCACGCCAGCCAGTTGAATCCCCTGCGCCATTTCACGGTCATCAGCCAGGGCGTCTTTCTGAAAGATATCACGTTCGCGGCGGCGGCCGTGAGCTTGGGCAAGATCACCCTGATCAGTCTGGCGGCCGTGAGCGTGGCTGTGTGGATGTTCAAGCGCCGCACCTGACGGGCCGGATTGGCCGGATTCAGGACAGACTGTCGCCGTTTCCGCCCCCGTCTCCATTTTTCTTTCTGGAGCGCGTGGCCTCGCTCACGATGGTGGCGATGACCACCAGAGAATAGATGTAGGCCGTGAAGGCCACCAGCACCGTGGCGTTTTTGGCGATCCAGGTGTGCGGGGTGATGTCGCCGTAGCCCACGGTCAGGATGGTTATGTAGCTGAAATAGAACAGGTCGTTCATGGCCTGCACGCCCTGACCCAAGCCGTTGAAAGAGCCCGGTTCATGGAATTCGATGGCCAGAAAGATGTAGAAACCGCAGTAGCCGATGAGCAGCAGGCCGCAGACGGCCGCGTAGACGATCTTGGTGGTGATGAGGTGGGCGTGGTAGATCTGCCGGAAGACCTCCAGCATGACGCTGCCGAAAAAGCAGATATAGAGCAGCAGCAGTTCGTTCTGGATATTTTTGACAAAAAAAAGATCCAGCGCCCGGCAGGCCACCAGCAGTAGGGCAAACAGCAGCACCAGCCGCAGCAGGTTGCGTTTTGACTCAAACAGCACCGTGGCGGCCAGCAGCTGAAAGGGCAGATACACGGCCTGGGCTATGCCGCCGTAGATGTTGTCGGGGAAGAAGATATTCAGTACAAACACGCAGAGCAGAGAGGCCAGAAGCAGCTCGAAACGGTAGACGTAGAGCCTGGTCCGAAAGGGCGAAAGAATTTTTTTGTTCATAAATGTGCCTCGTGAATCTGGCTGAGCATGCTACCCGGCTTGCCGGAATGGGGCAAGAGGCCCGAGAATGCCGCCCGTGGCGGGCGACCGGCCGCATGCCGGTTGTATGCATCTATATGGAGTCGTTATGAAACTGATTGCGCGTATTGCCGTTTTGCTGGCCCTGCTGCTGCCCGCCCTGGCCGGAGGGCTTTGTGCCGCGCCGCTGACCACCAAATATTACAGTCTGGATCTGCCGCCGGACTGGGTGGTGGTCAATGGGCCCGTAACACGGAACGGCGCTGTGCAGGTGCTGCTGGGGCAGAAGGATCACAAAACGTCGGCGGCCGTCATTGTCGGCCCCGCAGAACCGGGCGACGCCGAAAAGGCGGCCGAGACCGGCTCCAAAGGCCTGAAGGGCAGCAAGCCCGTGGCCCGTAACGGCCAGTTGCAGTTCAGCTTTGAGCAGAAGGGCGTCAAGGGCTACAGCGTGGTGCGCGAGGATCCGATTTCCAAGCTGTTGCTGGTGCTCATCATCAGCGGCGATGTGCGGCAGGCGGATTTTATCTACAAAATGCGCGGACCGTACAAGGCTCTGTATCCCCTGCGTCCGGATTCTTTTTGAAAACACGTGGGTTCAGCGGGAATCCGTTTCTGAATACTGTTTCGGACGAGGTTTTTTGAAAAGAATTTCCCGCTGCGGCGAGAATGCTTCCAGAAAAAGAGAATCCCCGGAATGCGTCAGCAATGCTGCGGCATGCCGGGGGATTCTTTTTTGCGGAGCATGAGTGAGGAGGAATTTTTGTGGATAACAGTTCCCCCCCCCACTCATAACTATTGCACCGCTCAGCGGATGAAGTTGGTGGCCTCCCAGGGCTCGGGCGTGGGATACTCCACCCCGGCGGCCTTGCCCGCGGCGATGCATTTAAGCAGCCAGGCCATGTTGTCGCCCAAGGTGCGCATGGTCTGAAGGCCTTCCCTGTCCTGAAGCACCTCTGCGGGCGTGTTGCCGTGCACGGAGTTCCAGTACTGGGACGCCACCACGGGCATGCGCGCGATGGTAAAGTACTTGTTCAGCCGGTCGAAAGAGGCGCTGGCCCCGCCCCGGCGGCAACTGACCACGGCGGCGGCCGGTTTGAAAGCGTAGGGCGCGGATTTCATATAGAACATCCGGTCCAGAAAGGCGCAGATGGAACCGTTGGGCCCGGCATAATAGACCGGCGAGCCCACCACCAGGGCGTCGGCTTCGCGCAGCAGGTCAATGGCCTCGTTGACCGGATCGTCCGTGAACACGCAGTGCCCGGTATCGGCGCATTTGCCGCAGGCGATGCAGCCGCGCACGGCCTTGTTGCCCATTTGCAGAATGTGCGTGTTCAGGCCGTTTTTTTCCAGCTGGTCCGCCACGGTGCGCAGGGCCGTATACGTACAGCCCTTGGGATGCGGGCTTCCGTTGATTAAAAGTACGTTCATAAAATTCTCCTTGCGGTGTCATGGGACCGGATATGGACTCCGGCGTCAGTGTACGGAATGGCGGGGCGGGGGGCAAGGCGTCAGCGGGTGCGGTCCCTGGTCCGGGT
The DNA here is from genome assembly GCF_009696265.1 of Desulfovibrio porci. Lineage (NCBI taxonomy): Bacteria > Pseudomonadati > Thermodesulfobacteriota > Desulfovibrionia > Desulfovibrionales > Desulfovibrionaceae > Desulfovibrio > Desulfovibrio porci. The sequence continues at coordinate 12,900 of NZ_VUMH01000004.1, read as the reverse complement.
CCGGCTCAGGGCCTGAAGCCGGTTTACGGCCAACCGGGCCGGACAGAGCGCGGGCGAGATGGGCGCGGCAAGCCGGGAGGCCACGGCGGCTCCGCTCAGAATGCCGGGCATGTTCCGCTGGGCGGCAGGTTGTGCAGCATGGTCAGCAGATCGTCCACGCCATGCCGACGGCAGGCCAGATAACAGGATGTATATTCCCGATGGGTGAGCCGGGCGGCGAACACCTGGTAGCGCCGCTCCCGGCTTGCAAAGGGCAGGCCCAGCAGCGGTCCCAGAGCGGGGTGGAGGGGCAGCCAGAAATCCTCCTGCGGATGGACGTAGGCGCGGCGCGCCTCTTCCGGCAGGCCGCCCAGATCCAGCAGGCGCAGCAGGCTGTCCGCCAGATGGAAGAGCAGGGTCCTGCCCGGATGGTTGACCGTGATGAACAATTGCTCTTCCCGCCAGCGCTCACGCAGCAGCGGCGCGCAGCGGATGGGGCAATCCGCTTCCTTCTCTTCCTCCCGCGCCAGAGAGTCCTCGGCCACGGCGGCCACGTCGCCCAGCAGGGCCGGATCGCCGCGCAGATAGAGATTCAGCGCTTCTTCCGGCGCAAGTCCCTGGGCCAGCAGGCGTTCCAGCAGGCTGTCGGCGAAGTCGATGTTCTGGACGGCATTGGTCCAGAACGGCCAGTAGCCTTTGAAAAAAAGATTGGGAATTTCAACGCATCGGCAGAATGCGGGCAGGCGCGGCAGCATCTGCTCCGTGGACAGCGCGCCCCAGCGCGGGGCCAGGCGCTGGTAAAGAAAGAGCGCGCACTGCTCCAGATCCGCCTCGGCAATGCTTTGGCGGGTGTAGTTTACGTACTGCCGGATGCGGAAGTGCCGTGCGAAAGTCGGCGTGTTTTCCAGCAGGGGACGCAGGGCGTCGCCCTGGCAGTTGGCGTGCAGAAGGCAGAGAGCCTGGGACATGGCGTTGCGTCAACAAATCCTTGTTTCCGGGACGGGCGGCGCGCGGGCTAAAGCAATTTCAAAGTGAAATTGCCCACGGAGTCTCGCTTTGCTTGACTCCGGCGGAGGCGTGAAACTTGCCGGTCAGAACATCGTGTCCCGGTCATGCATAATCGTAAAGTTAATCTGCTCTAACTTTCCGCCAGTTCCAGATAGGTGGCGCTCTGGCTGCCTTTTTCCGACACGCTCACGCTGACCAGCCGCACGGCGCGGGCCTGTGGGGCCGGGCTTGCGGCCAGCCGGTCGGCCACGCCGCGCCAGATGTGGCGGGAGAGATTTTCCGAAGAGGGATTGATGCGGTCAAAGGGCGGCGTTTCGTTGAGCACGCAATGGTCCAGATCGCGCAGCACCTCTTTGAGCGCGTTTTTCAATACCTTGAAATCCAGCAGCAATTCGGTGTCCGGCGTGAGTTCACGGCCTTCCACGCAAAGCTCCACGCCGAAGTTGTGGCCGTGCAGGCGTTCGCATTTGCCCTGGTAATGCCGCAGGGCGTGTCCGGCCGAAAATTCGTCGCGCACGGTGAGGCGCCAGCAGTGCCGCGCGCTCATGAGACTATCCACCAGACCACCAAGGCCGAGAGAAAAACGACAATCAGGGCCAGAACGATGCGTACATTCTGGTTCCATTCAAAACCGGAGGTGTCGTCCTCCAGGTCGGCATCGCCGCCGGAGGTGGAAGGAGGGCTGAAAATGCGTTGCAGCCAGGACGTGAAAGACATGGTTCTCCTGTCGGCCAGGGGCTGTTTTTATACGTTATGCCATACAAGCGCAGCATAACAAGTGTCCGTTTTTTGTCAAAATATCCGGCAAATGCCTATGGCGTTATGAAGTGCGGCACGAAGCGCGAAAGGTCGCCGGTAACCGGTGTGTCGTCCTCACGTATGCCGAGCCCGCAGGCCTTGCCGCCCACGATCCATACCCCGCAAACCGGGCCGTGCCCGTCCACGAACGGCGGCGGGCAGAGTTCCTGCCCGATATAGCCTTCCTCCCCGTACTCGCCGCCGGTGGAGAAGACCGCCTTGCGGTTCCTGAAGATATGCACGTTCGCGCCTTCGCGCGATAACAGGGGTTTGAGCACGTAATCGTTGACCGGAGCGGCCTTGTCCGCGCCGTGAAACCAGGCGCGCAGCAGGTTGGGGTGCCCCGTGTGCCGCTCCCAGAGCAGCGGGAGCATGCCCTTGCTGGACAGCACCATCTTCCAGGCCGGCTCCACAAAGGTGGTGTCCGAGCGCTGCACGTTATCCGCAAAATCGTCGCGCCAGATGAATTCCCAGGGATAGAGCTTGAACAGCCAGTGGATGGGCGCGTTCTCCAGATCCACGAACAGCCCCTGCGCATCCACGCCGATGTCTTCCATAAATATCTGCTTGCCCCGGATACCCGCCTGGGCGGCGCAGTCCATGACGTACTCCACGGTGGCGCGGTCTTCCTCCGTGTCCTTCATGCTGGCGAAATGCATGATGCCGGGAACATGGAAGGTCGCGAAGGTCTCGCACAGCCGTTCCTGGATGCTGTTGAATTGGTCCGCGCCCTCCGGCAGTTTGCCCGAAGCCAGACAGTCCTCCAGCCAGAGCCATTGAAAATAGGCCGCCTCGTAGAGGGACGTGGGGGTATCCGCGTTATACTCGTAGAGCTTGGCCGGACCGTGCCCGTCATAGGCAAAGTCGAAACGGCCGTACAGGGAGGGCTCGTTGCGTTGCCAGCTGTCGCGGATCAGATCCCAGAAGGCGGCCGGAATGGCCAGCGCCGAGAGCATTTCCTCGCTGTTCACAATATCGGCGGCCAGATCCAGACACATGTCGGCGATTTCCTGCGCCGGGTCTTCAAGGCCGGATTCGATTTCCTCAAGGTTGAGCGCGTAGCAGACGGACTCGTCCCAGTAGATTTCGCCGTTGACGTGATGAAAAAAGAAGCCGTTGTCTTCCGCGATTTGCCGCCAGTTTTCGCGCGGCTCAATGGGGATGCGCCTCATGAAGCCGCGCCTCGCGCGCCGCCGCCGAAAAAGCCGCCGCGCGCGCCGGAGCCGGAACGGCTCATGACGGGCCGGGCATTGTGTTGCATGCTCTGGGTGAGCCTCGGGGACGGGTTCGCTACTCTGCCGCCGGGTCCGGGCTTGACCGTGTCGCCGGTGGCCGTGCGGAACGAGCGACCCTGCTGCGGGTTGGCCGCCGGATCGCGGTACAGGCCTTGCGAACCCTGCATCATGCCGCCGCCGCCGAGAAAGCGCCCGGCCATGAAACCCATCATCATGGGCATCCACATGCCGCCGCTGTGCTGTTGTACGGCGGTCCCTTCTTGACCCGGCTGCGCGTCAGGGCGTGTACAGGCCCCCGCGCCGAACTTGGCTTCACATTCTTCCTGCGACGAGAAGCGCGGCGTCTCGGCCAGCGCTCTGGCGGCAAGTTCCCGGCATTCGGATTCGCTGAACATGGCGCTGGCGACGCATTCATTCAGCGACGTGAAGGTATAGGTGCCTTCTTCGATTTTTTCGGAGCTGCAGCCCGCGCTGCCCGCGGCGAGAGAACCCATGAGAAGGAGTGATATTGCCCTGGAACGTTTCATTGGCGGCCCCCGGTAGAGTATGGATAATCCATTGCCTACCGTGATTCCGGCCGGAGCGCAAGGAGACTCAAGTCCGTCAGGTCAGACATATCGTCGAAACCCCACCCCCTCAGCGGCGACAGAATTGCCGCCCGATGCTAAGGGGATGGGATTTCGCGTTGTTGAATTATCCAGCACTGTTACAGTAATTCACCATACCTTTTGATAAAGATGTTTTTGAACAAGGTGGCCAGGGCCATGTACAGCAGGATGGTCAGGGCCAGCCAGGCGAAATAGACGGGCGGCAGAGCGGCAAGGCCGATGGACACGCCGAAAGCCGTAAAGGGAATGGCGGTCAGCACGGCAATACCGGCAAAGGTCAGCAGCGTCAGCGGTGCGGAGGCCCGGCTCTGGATAAAGGGCAGTTTGGGGGTGCGGATCATATGAATGACCAGCGTCTGGCTCCACATGGATTCCACAAACCAGCCTGCCTGAAATACCGCGATGTAATAGGCCTGAACCGCCGGATCGCTGATCTGGTGGAACAACAGGCCGCCGCACAGGGACGGACAGATGACAAAGTACATGAGCAGATAGGTCGTGATGTCAAAGACCGAGCTGGTCGGGCCGATCCACAGCATGAACTTGCCGATGGACGAGGGATCCCATTTGCGCGGCACAGTAAGGTATTCCTTGTCCACATTGTCCCACGGAATCGCCGTGCAGCTCAGATCATAAATCAGATTCAGCAGAATCAGGTGAATGGGCAGCATCGGCAGAAACGGCAGAAACGCGCTTGCCGCCAGCACCGAAAACATATTGCCGAAATTGGAGCTGGCCGTCATTTTGATATACTTGATCATGTTGGCGTAGGTTTTACGCCCTTCGGCAATGCCTTTTTCCAGCACCATCAGGTCTTTTTCCAATAAAATGACATCCGCGGATTCCTTGGCGATATCCACGGCGCTGTCCACGGAAATGCCCACATCCGAGGCTTTCATGGCGGCGGCGTCGTTAATGCCGTCGCCCATGTAGCCCACGCTGTGCCCTCTGTCCCGCAACGCCTTGATAACCCGAACTTTCTGCTGCGGCGACAGTTTTGCGAAAACGCTGACCGTTTCAGCGGCCTCGCTGAGGGCAATATCTGTCATCTTTTCAATGTCGAAGCCCAACAGGATGCGCTCCGCCGGGATGCCCAACTGGCGGCAGACGCAACGCGTCACCTTCTCGTTGTCCCCGGTGAGAACCTTGACGGCAACGCCGTGTTCCTTCAACGCCTTGAGCGCCTTGGGCGTGGATTCCTTGGGCGGATCAAGGAAGGCGAGATAGCCCATCAGGACCATGTCGGCCTCGTCCGCCACGGAGAACGCGCCTACCGGAGAGGGATTGGTCTTCTGGGCCACGGCGATGACCCGCATGCCGTCCTCATTGAGATCATTCACTTTTTTCAGGATATATTCCCTGATCTCATCCGTCAGCGGCAAAACCCGGCCCTCATACTCGGCAAAGCCGCACACGGAGAGCATTTCTTCCACCGCGCCCTTGGTGATCATCTGCGTTTTGCCGTTTTTCACCACAACACTCATGCGGCGGCGCTCAAAGTCGAACGGTATTTCATCCACCTTGAGGAACTTTTCGGAAAGCCCGCGCAGCTCCGGCACGTTTTCCTGTTCCTGCAGCGTCCGTTCAATGATGGCATGGTCCATCAGGTTTTTCAGACCCGTCTGATAATAGCTGTTCAGAAAGGCATGCCGCAATACCCGCATGTCTTCCTGCCCGTGGATGTTGAGATGGTAGAGCAGGGCCACCTTGTCCTGCGTGAGGGTTCCGGTCTTGTCTGTGCACAGAATATCTATGGAACCAAGATTCTGGATGGAGTTCAGATTCTTGATGATGGTCTTTTCCCTGGCCATGCTGACCGCGCCCTTGGCAAGGCAGGTGGTCACGATCATGGGCAGCATTTCAGGGGTAAGCCCCACCGCGACGGAGAGCGCGAACAGGGTCGCTTCCACCCAGTCGCCCTTGGTAAAGCCGTTGATGAACAGCACGACGGGAACCATGACCAGCATGAAACGGATCAGCACCCAGGAGACCTGGTTGATGCCCTTTTCAAAACTGGTCCGGACCGGCTTGGTGCTGACGCTTTTCGCCATCTGGCCGAAGATGGTGGCATCGCCGGTGGCCACGCACACCCCGGCGGCGCTGCCGCTGATGACGTTTGAGCCCATAAAGGCAAGGCACGGGCATTCCGTCAGGCTGCCGTCCCCGCTGTTGCCCACGGGCTGCGCAATCTTTTCGACCGCAATGCTCTCGCCGGTCAGGGCCGACTGGCTAATGAACAGGTCTTTGGACTGGAGGATGCGCATGTCAGCGGGAATCATGTCGCCCGCCGCCAGATGTACGATATCGCCCACGACAACGTCCTCAAGCGGGATCTCGCTTTCGCCGGACTCCCGCCGCTGAACGCAGGTGGTTGTGGTGATCATTTTCAAGAGGTTTTCGGCGGCGTTGCCGCTGCGCGTCTCCTGGACGAAACGCAGCACGCCGGAAATCATCACCATGGTCATAATGATGATGACAGTGGTGGGATCGACGTCGTCAGGGTCGGCCCACAGAATATCCGTGCAGGCCGAGACCCCGGCCAGGCCGAATAAAATGGCCGTGAACGGGTTGATAAAAGCTCCGGCAATGCGCTTGGGCAATGACAGCTTTTTTCCGTGGGTGATCTTGTTGTTCCCGTACTGCTCGCGGGAAGCTTCGACCTGAGAGGTTTCCAGGCCTTGCGGGCCGCTGTGGAGTTCTTTCAGCAGATCGTCCGCCGGGCTGGCGGCGGCAAACGCGAGCCTGCTGTTGGCCGCGGTTTGCCGGAAAGATTTCAGTTGCGTATTTTGAGCGGATTCATGGGTGGTCGCAAAGATAAACATTGGTCTGTACCTCCGTTCGTTGCTGATGAAAAACGAAGAAGCACAGCCCATACACTGATAAGCCGCAATTACGGTGGCGGATCTGAAATTGTTTTCGTTTCCGTCACGCGCCTTCGGGGCGGCGCGTCAGAACGTGGGCCATGTCTACTGTCCGGTTCCATTGTGTCCTCCTGTTGTGTTTTTCCGGTGAAAACTGAACAGCCGTTTCATGGCGGGCGCCGGGCCGTCGTGTCGCAAAAACAAAAAACCCTGCCACCGCGTACAACGATGACAGGAAATATCCCATAACAGCCTTACCTGTGGAGGCACTGCAACGTCATCGTCCAAGCTTCAGCTTCACAGGGCGATGAAGTTACATAGTCCATGCCTTGTTTTCGACATGGACTGTTGGCCTTCTCATAGTGTCTCCACTACTCCGCGGCAGTAACCCGTATCCCTGTGGTAGCCTCACCTACCGAAACGGTCTCAATTTTCCGAGATTTTGATACTCCCATCATTATTGGGGTGTCAAGCCCTGCGGAGGGGAAATCAAATGATATGAGCCGGTTCTCCTTCATGCACGGGATTTTCATCTGATCGCCCCGAAGGAAACGTGAGGGCGCTGCCAACCCTCACGAGGCCCAGGCGGCCAGCGCCTTGTCCAGCTCCGGGCCGGGCCGTACCTTGAGCGCGTTGTCCAGGCGCAGATGGCAGCGGCAGCCGTCCAGGCAGACCAGGGCCTCGGCTTCCACCGGGCCGGGATACATCTCCAGAATGTTTTTCAGGGCCAGCATGTCCTCGCGGCCCAGACGGTGCGCCGGGATATGCACGCAGACCGGCGTGTCGCTCTGGCCGCAGGCCTCGGCCAGGGGTCGCACGCTCTGCCCCAACATCTTGAGTTCGCGTGGAGCGTCCTCATTCTCCTCGTCCGTGTCGCGGGCGTCGTCGCTCTGGCTGTCCAGGCGGGCCGTGAGGCAGAGGGGCTGCTCGGCCCTGATCAATTCGCGGGCTTCAGCGTAGGAGCGCGGGAAAAAGGTCACTTCCGCGTGGCCGGTGAGATCCTCCACGCCCACAAAGGCCATGCGCTCGCCCTTGGACTTGGTGAGCACCTCCTTGACGCTGGTCACCAGCACCGCGCAGGTGAGTTCCGCGCCGGGGAAGAGTTCGCGCGCGTCTTCCAGGGTGGTCAGGCGCAGGCGGCGGATCTCGCGGCTGTAGGGCTGGAGGGGGTGGCTGGTGAGAAAGAAGCCCAGGGCTTCCTTTTCAGCCTTCAGTTTCAGGTCGTCCTCCATTTCGGGCAGCGCGGCTTCCGGGCAGTCCAGGCCCACGCCGGGCTGGGGCGGGGCCTCCGCCACCGGGGCCATGGCCAGCAGGGAAACCTGGTTGGAGCTCTTGTCCTTGGCCTTTTTCTGGGCGCGGGCCACCACAATTTCCACGGCGGCCAGCATGCCCGCCCTGGAGACGCCGAAGCAGTCGCAGGCCCCGCCCTTGATCAGCGATTCGAGCACCCGTTTGGTGACCTTGCGCAGATTGACCCGGCAGCAGAGGTCCAGCAGGGAAAGGTACTCCCCGCCGTCCTTGCGAGCCTCCACAATCTCGCGGATGGCTTCGTCCCCCACGTTCTTGATGCCGCCCAGGCCGAAGACCACCCGGCCGCCATGGGCCGTGAACTCGCGCTGGCTCTGGTTCACCGAGGGCTGGACCACGTCGATGCCCATATCCTTGCAGCAGGAGACGTATTTGAGCAGCTTGTCCTGATTGCCCATTTCCGAGGTGAGCAGGGCGGCCATGAACTCCACCTTATAGTGCACCTTGAGATAGGCGGTGTAGTAGGAGATCAGGGCATAGGCCGCCGAGTGGGACTTGTTGAAGCCGTATTCGGCGAATTTTTCCATCAAGTCGAAGATTTCGTTGGCCTTTTCCTTGGCGATGCCGTTCTTTTCCGCCCCGGCCACAAAGGTCACGCGCTCCTTGGCCATGGCCTCGGCTTTTTTCTTGCCCATGGCCCGGCGCAGCAGATCGGCCCCGCCCAGCGTGTAGCTGGCGATGATCTGGGCGATCTGCATGACCTGTTCCTGATAGACGATGACCCCGTAGGTATCGCGCAGGCATTCGGTGAGCGAGTCGTGCGGATAGACCACCGGCACCTGGCCGTGCTTGCGCTTGATGAACTCGTCCACCATGCCCGATCCCAGCGGGCCGGGCCGGTAGAGGGCCAGCATGGCGATGACGTCCTCGAAGCAGGTGGGCCTGAGCATGCGCAGATACTGGCGCATGCCCGAACTTTCCACTTGGAAGACGCCGTCCGTGTCGCCCCGCGCATAAAGGTCGTAGGTTTCGGCGTCGGTGAGCGGCAGATTGTCCAGATCCGGCGGGATCTGGCCCTGAAGGCTGATGTTGTCCAGAGTGTCCTGGATCAGGGTCATGGTCTTGAGGCCCAGAAAGTCGAATTTGACCAGCCCGGCCTTTTCGGTCATGGGGCCGTCGAACTGGGTCACAAGTTCGCCGCGTTTACCCAGATAGAGGGGCAGATACTCCTCCATGGGCTTGTCCGAGACCACCAGCCCGGCGGCGTGGGTGGAGGCGTGGCGGGCCAGACCTTCCAGGCGGCGGGCCGTGTCCAGCAGATGTTTGACCTGCTGGTCCTCCTCGTAGAGTTTTTTCAGGTCCGGCTCCAGGTCCAGAGCCTTCTTGATGGTCATTTTCAGGTCGTCGGGCACCAGCTTGGCGATGCGGTCCGTCTCCGCGAAGGTCATGCCCAGAGCCCGCCCCACGTCGCGCACCACGCCCTTGGCCTTCATGGTGCCGAAGGTGGTGATCTGGGCCACCGAGCCTTCGCCGTAGGTGTCCACCATGTGTCGGATCACGTCGCCCCGGCGGCGTTCGCAGAAGTCCACGTCGATATCGGGCAGGGAAACACGCTCGTTGTTCAGGAAGCGCTCAAAGAGCAAATTGTAGGGCAGGGGGTCCAGGTTGGTGATGCGCAGCGCCCAGGCCACCAGAGAGCCGGCCGCCGAGCCGCGCCCCGGCCCCACCGGGATGCTGTGATCCTTGGCCCAGTTGATGAATTCCTGCACAATGAGGAAATAGCCGGGAAAGCCCATTTCCAGGATGACATTGAGCTCGTATTGCAGGCGCTCGCGGTAGCGCTGCGGGTCGATGTTTTCTCGGTCCGGGTGTTTTTCTAGACGCTTTTCCAGGCCTTCCTCAGCCAGACGGCGGAATTCGGACTCCATGCTGGCCCCTTCGGGCAGTTGGTAGACCGGGAAATAGTGGTGGCCGAAATCCAGCTCCACATTGCAGGATTCCGCGATGCGCATGGTGTTGGCCAGGGCTTCGGGCACATGGGCGAAGGGTTTTTCCATCTCTTCGATGGACTTGTAGTAGAGTTCGTGCGTTCCGAAGCGCATGCGCTTGGGGTCGTCCATGGTGGTCTGGGTCTGGATGCAGAGCAGCACCTCATGGGCGTCGGCATCGTCGGCGTTGAGATAGTGGCAGTCGTTGGTGGCTACCAGGGGCAGCTTGGCGGTTTCGGCGATCTCCAGCAGGGCGTTGTTGACGACGTCCTGCTCGGCCAGGCCGTTGGACTGCAATTCCAGATAAAAATTGCCGGGGTAGATGGCCGCGTATTCCTGGGTCAGGCTCAAGGCCTTGTCCATGTCCTTGGCCAGGATGGCGCGGGGAATTTCGCCCGCGATGCAGGCCGAAAGGCAGGTCAGGCCCTCGGCGTAGCGGCGCAACAGGTCCTTGTCCACGCGCGGCTTGTAGTAAAAACCGTCCAGAAAGCCGTGACTGACCAGCTTGACCAAGTTGTGATAGCCCAGCTCGTTTCGGGCCAGCAGGATCAGGTGGTGGCGGCGGCGCGCCAGCTCGGAGGTTTTGTCCGTATGGTCGTGGCAGACGTAGACCTCGCAGCCGAAAATGGGTTTGACGCCGAAGTCCTTGCAGGCCGTGTAGAAATATGCCGCGCCGAACATATTGCCGTGGTCGGTGATGGCGCAGGCGGGCATGCCGTAATCCTTGGCGCGGGCGCAGAGATCCTTGATGCGGATGGCGCCGTCCAGCAGGCTGTACTCGGTATGGCAATGCAGATGCACAAAGTCGGACATGGGAACTCCTGAAAAAATGGCTGAGTTCCTTGTATAGCAAATGGCGGGAGGGGGCTCAAGGCAAAGGCAAGGGCGGCGGCCCACGGCGTCAGCCGCCCTTGCCTTTGGCGAATTGTTGTAATCCACGCCTCCGCGTGGGAGGCGACTTGCCGCCCGGCCCCGACTGCCTGGCCAGGGGCTCGTTTCAATCCACGCCTCCGCGTGGGAGGCGACTATTTTGCCGCGTTGTCGCTGTAATAGGTGATGCTGTTTCAATCCACGCCTCCGCGTGGGAGGCGACCGGTAGGCCGCCGTCTCTGGCAACGCGGGCCAACAGTTTCAATCCACGCCTCCGCGTGGGAGGCGACCGGCCTCCGCGCCCTGTTTGCCAAGATATGGACGGTTTCAATCCACGCCTCCGCGTGGGAGGCGACCATTTACAGGAAATAGCCTGACTGACGATTTCAGGTTTCAATCCACGCCTCCGCGTGGGAGGCGACGCAGGCCGCCGTCTCTGGCAACGCGGGCCAACAGTTTCAATCCACGCCTCCGCGTGGGAGGCGACGCAGTTCTTCAGCGGTCAGCTTGCCGTCGGCCATGTTTCAATCCACGCCTCCGCGTGGGAGGCGACGCTGGGAGATCAGGGGCGGTGTGGGAATAGCGGGTTTCAATCCACGCCTCCGCGTGGGAGGCGACTTATCAGGAGAGACACACGGGCCAAGAACCGCTGGTTTCAATCCACGCCTCCGCGTGGGAGGCGACCTGACCAGCGTCCCCGGCCTCACGCCGGAACAGCAGTTTCAATCCACGCCTCCGCGTGGGAGGCGACCTGGAATCCTGGTATGATGACTACGGCCGATATGTTTCAATCCACGCCTCCGCGTGGGAGGCGACCTTGGCGTTTCATCCGATTGGCTTATATTTGGCAAGTTTCAATCCACGCCTCCGCGTGGGAGGCGACCCGTTATCGGGGAGGATGAGGCCCGTGGCGAAGAGTTTCAATCCACGCCTCCGCGTGGGAGGCGACGCCGCCCGCCAGGCCAGCGCCGCCCAGCATGCCGGTGTTTCAATCCACGCCTCCGCGTGGGAGGCGACATTTCCCGTTCAGCGCCCGTAACCGTCCAGACCGGTTTCAATCCACGCCTCCGCGTGGGAGGCGACGCCCGCGACCAGCGCGGCATAGGAGGGCGTGGATGTTTCAATCCACGCCTCCGCGTGGGAGGCGACCGGCGGACGGCATCGGGCATGGCTTCGCGGCGCTTGTTTCAATCCACGCCTCCGCGTGGGAGGCGACCCTCAGGTCCGGCCAGCGGGGCCACGGACGTCAACCTGTTTCAATCCACGCCTCCGCGTGGGAGGCGACAACTGCTTCACGCGCTGCTTTTTAAGCTTATACGGTTTCAATCCACGCCTCCGCGTGGGAGGCGACGTTTTTTCTCGTTCCGCCGTCAGCAACGCCGCTGGTTTCAATCCACGCCTCCGCGTGGGAGGCGACGCGCCGTGTATAATGCGGAAAGTAGGTACGCCGGAGTTTCAATCCACGCCTCCGCGTGGGAGGCGACCGGCCACCGGCGTCTTTGGCTCGCACTACCAGAGCGTTTCAATCCACGCCTCCGCGTGGGAGGCGACCAGAAAAACCACCGTCAGGGGCCGTAACGGTCGGTTTCAATCCACGCCTCCGCGTGGGAGGCGACTGCAGCGCCTGAACGTATTTCAAATGCATCTCACGTTTCAATCCACGCCTCCGCGTGGGAGGCGACGACTACGTATGATATTCTTGACGAGTTGGATTTGTTTCAATCCACGCCTCCGCGTGGGAGGCGACTCTCAGCGGCCTATGACGGCGACTGTTACGCAAAGTTTCAATCCACGCCTCCGCGTGGGAGGCGACTTCGGCTCTGGTGATCCAGACGTAGCGGATAAAGTTTCAATCCACGCCTCCGCGTGGGAGGCGACCAACTGCCGGAGGATTATGTCATCATTGAGACGAGTTTCAATCCACGCCTCCGCGTGGGAGGCGACAAGAAACTTGTGCAGCTATACTGATCTGGCGACGGGTTTCAATCCACGCCTCCGCGTGGGAGGCGACCGTCTACATTGGCAACACGGCCCGCGAAGTTCGTGTTTCAATCCACGCCTCCGCGTGGGAGGCGACGCTCTACACGAGACGGCCTCAACCAATTGTCCGAAGTTTCAATCCACGCCTCCGCGTGGGAGGCGACGCATGGAAAAGCTAAAGCAGCTTCGTGATCGCCTGTTTCAATCCACGCCTCCGCGTGGGAGGCGACCCTTGCCGGGCTTGCGCGTAATAGCATTGAGTTGTTTCAATCCACGCCTCCGCGTGGGAGGCGACGGCCAGGATCGCCTGCTGGGCCTGCTGGGC